>NZ_JBOY01000008.1:0-87804 GCF_000647775.1 Pseudomonas sp. RL
CCGCTGCGCTCGACCGCCGCGCGGATGGCGGCGGCGCCCAGTTGCGGGGCGCTGAGGCTGGCGAGGTCGCCCTGGAAGCCGCCCATCGGCGTGCGCGCGCTGCCAAGAATTACTACCGGATCGCTGTGCATGGGGCTCACCTCTCTTTATTTCGCGGCCATGCGCAGGGCGCCGTCCAGACGGATCACTTCGCCGTTGAGCATGTCGTTCTCGACGATCTGCCGCACCAGGGCCGCGAACTCGGCCGGACGGCCCAGGCGCGGGGGAAAGGGCACACCGGCGGCCAACGCATCGCGCACCTCCTGCGGCATGCCGGCCATCATCGGCGTCTCGAACACGCCCGGCGCGATGGTCATCACCCGGATGCCGTAACGCGCCAGTTCGCGCGCGGCGGGCAGCGTCAGGGCGACGACGCCGCCCTTGGACGCCGCATAGGCCGCCTGCCCGATTTGACCATCGAAGGCGGCGATCGATGCGGTGTTGATGATCACCCCGCGATTGCCCTGCGCGTCCGGCGCCCCCTCGGCGATCGCCTCGGCGGCCAGGCGCAGCATGTTGAAGCTGCCGATCAGGTTGAGGCCGATCACCCGGGCGAAGCTGTCCAGGCCATGCGGCCCCTGGCGACCGAGGATGCGCTCGCCGCTGGCCACCCCCGCGCAGTTGACCAGGCCGTGCAACGCGCCGAAGTGCTCCCGCGCCGCGTTCACCGCGGCCTGGGCGGCCGCCACGTCGCACACATCGGTGACCACGCCGCGCGCATGGGCGCCCAGGGCGCGCACGCGCGCATCCAGCGCCTCTGCGTTGATGTCCGCCAGCAGCACCCGGGCGCCGGCCGCCAGCAACCCTTCGGCCGCCGCTGCGCCGAGGCCCGAAGCGCCCCCGGTGATCAGGAAAACCTTGTCCTTGATGTCCATGGCACCGCCCTCGCAATCAGGTCCGCGTCATCTTCGGCAGCCCCAATGGCGCGGACAATGGTCGCTCGTCTCAATCTGCCTGACCGTTTTCGCCAATCGGCGCGCCGAGGATCAGTGCGCGGTACTGGCCCGGATTGGTGCCGGTCCACTTGCGAAACGCCCGGTAGAACGAGCTGGCCTCGGCAAAGCCCAGGCGCTCGGCGATCTGCGTGTAGGTGAGCGTCGCATCGGCCAGCCACAGCGTGGCCATCTCCTGGCGCACCAGGTCCTTGATCGCCTGGTACGGCAGGCCGGCTTCGGCGAGGCGGCGACGCAGGGTCGAGGGCGACAGGCAGCACTGGCGCGCCAGTTGCTCGCCGCTCGGCCACTGCTCGGCCGGCAGGGCGCGCAACTGCGCCTTGATGCGGCTGGCCAGGCTGGTGTTGTCGCGGTAGCGGACCAGGATGTTGGCCGGCGCCTGGGCCAGGAAGGCCTGCAGTTCCGCTTCGCTGCGACGCACCGGCAGGTCCAGTGCGGCGGCGGCGAAGATGATCCGCGTGCGGCCCTGGGCGAAGCGCAGGTTGTCGGAGAACATCACCCGATAGTCGTCGGTGTAGGCCGGTTCGGCGCAGCGCAATTCGACGGCCAGCAGCGGGATGCGCCGCCCGGTCAGCCAGCAGGCCAGACCGTGCAGGAGCATCCAGAAGGTGAAATAGCCGAACGCGCGCAGCGGCCGCTCGTCAGCCTCCAGCAGGACGACCTCCGCCAGGCTCTGGCTGCGCTGCAGGTCGGCGCGGAAGCGCTCGAAGGCCAGGGCGAAGAACTCCAGTGCCACCCGCAGCGCGCGTTCCAGGGTCGGCTGGCCCATCGCCGCGCGGCAGACGAAGGCGAAGCTGCCCGCGCGCAGCCGCCGCGCATCCATGCCGAAGAACTCGTCGTCGAAGTGCCGCGCCAGTCGGCGCCACAGCCGGCTGTACTGCGCCACCTCGACCCGCGCCTCGGCGTCGCGCAGGTCGATCGACGCCAGCCCAAGCTGGCGCAGCAGGTCCTCGGCCGACCGCTGCGGCGAGGTGAAGGCCAGCAGCGCCTGATCCACCAGCCGCACAGAAATGCTGCCCCTGCCGTCGCGGCTCATGCGCGGCCCATCATCAGCTCGTGGCTGCTGGCCGCGACGTCGCGCAGGAAGTCCCAGCACACGCGCATGCGCGCCAGGTCCTTGTTTTCCACGGGCATGAGCATCCAGAAGGTGCGGGTGAACTCGATCTCGTCGACCAGCACGCCCTTGAGCAGCGGCTCGCGGCGCGCGGCGAACGCCGGCAGGATCGCCAGCCCGGCGCCGGCGGCGACCGCCTCCTGCTGGGCGAGGATGCTGGTGCTGCGCAGCGAGTGCTGGCGCGGCCGGACGATTTCGTCGAGGTAGAACAGCTCCTTGCTGTACAGCAGGTCCTCGATGTAGCTGACGAACACGTGCTCGCCGAGGTCTTCGCGGCTGCGGATCGGCGGGTGGGACGCCAGGTAGGCTTCCGAGGCGTACAGGCGCAGCACGTAGTCGGTGAGCTTGGTGATCACGTAGGGCCCGCGTTCGGGGCGCTCCAGGGTGATGACGATGTCCGCCTCGTTGCGCGCCAGGCGCACCGAGCGCGGCACCGCCAGCAGGTCCACGCCCAGGTGCGGGTAGCTGCGCGTCAGGCTGGCCAGGTGGCCGGCGAGCATCAACGTGCCGTAGCCCTCGGTGGCGCCGATGCGCACCTGCCCGGAGAGGCGGTCGGCGCTCAGGCTCGGTTGCTCGATGGAGGCGACGGCGCTTTCCATCGCCTCGGCCTGGGCGAGCAGTTCACGTCCCGCTTCGGACAGGCGATAGCCGGCCTTGGCGCGGATGAACAGCTGGCGGTCGAGGGCCTTCTCCAGCGCCTGCACGCGCCGCGCCACCGTGGTGTGGTCGACGCCCAGGCGCCGCGCGGCCGCGGTCAGCCGGCCGGCACGCGCCAGTTCGAGGAAGTAACGCAGGTTGTCCCAATCCACAGCCGCCTCCGAATACCATCCGTGCAAAAACGCAGATTACCTCTGCGTCCAGCACCGTGGGTTTACGATTTTCCCGCTGCTAGCATCGGGCCTCGACCTCATCCCAAGGAACCGCCATGAGCCCAGCCAAGATTCAGCTCGCCATGCACGGGCACACTGCCCTGCTGACCATCGCCAACCCGCCGGCCAACACCTGGGACCGCGAATCGCTGGCCGCCCTGGAGCAACTGATCGGGCAGCTCAACGACGACCCGAATGTCTACGCGCTGGTCGTCACCGGCCAGGGCGACAAGTTCTTCTCCGCCGGGGCCGATCTCAAGCAGTTCGCCGACGGCGACAAGACCGCCGCCCGCGAGGTCGCCGAGCTGTTCGGCCGCGCCTTCACGGCGCTGAGTCAGTTCCGCGGCGTATCCATCGCCGCGATCAACGGCTACGCCATGGGCGGTGGCCTGGAATGCGCGCTGGCCTGCGACATCCGCATCGCCGAGGAGCAGGCGCAGATGGCGCTGCCGGAGGCCAGCGTCGGCCTGCTGCCGTGCGCCGGCGGCACCCAGAATCTGCCCTGGCTGGTGGGCGAAGGCTGGGCCAAGCGCATGATCCTCTGCGGCGAGCGCGTCAACGCGCAGAAGGCCGAACGCATCGGCCTGGTCGAGGAAGTGGTGCCGCGCGGCGAGGCGCTGGCGTTCGCCCTGCAACTGGCCGAGCGCGTGCACGCACAGAGTCCCTCCTCGGTCAGCCGCTGCAAGCGCCTGGTGATGAACGCACGCAGCGCGCCGCACGCCCAGGGCTGGGCCGCCGAGCGGGATCTGTTCGTCGAGCTGTTCGACACCCGCGACCAGCGCGAAGGCGTGAATGCCTTCCTGGAAAAGCGCAGCGCGCGCTGGCAGAACGCCTGAGCCCGGCGCAGCCCCGCCACCGCGGGGCTGTCTGCCCGCCGGCATCAGGGCTGCCGTTCCGCCTTCGGCCGCAACTCGCTTGACCAGACATGCCGGCGCCCCGGCTCCGGCGCGCTCAACGGCTGGCATTCCACCAGGCTCTGGCGGCAGCGCTGGGCGAGCAGCTGATACTCGCGCGTGGCGGCCTGCTTCCAGGCGACTTCCTCGTCGCCGAGCAGGCGCTTAACGCTGGCCGGCGTGCCCATCACCAGCGATTGCGGCTCGCAGGTGAAGCCCGCCTTGACGAAGGCCGCGGCCGACACGAACGAGCGGGCGCCGATCGAGGCGCGATCCATCACCACCGCGTTCATGCCGATCAACGCATCGGCGCCGATCCGGCAGCCGTGGATCACCGCGCCATGGCCGATATGGCCGTGCCGCTCGACCACCGTGTCGCTGTCCGGGAAGCCGTGCATGACGCAGGTGTCCTGCAGGTTGGCGCCCTCCTCCAGGACGATGCGCCCGAAGTCGCCGCGCAGGCTGGCCAGCGGGCCGACATAGCAACCGGCGCCGACGATCACGTCGCCGATGAGTACCGCGGTGGGGTGCACGAAGGCGCTGGGATGCACCACCGGCGTCAGGCCATCGAGGCTGTAACAGGGCATGGCGATTCTCGTCTGCCAGGGGGATCGACGAACCGCGCCGGCGCCAGCCGGCGCCGGCTCACTTGAAGTTGCGCTTCACCAGCCGCTCCAGCCAGCCGACGATGCCGGAGCGGAACAGCAGCACGCAGAGCACGAAGATCACCCCGAGGATCACGTGCACCCATTCGCCCAGCGGGCCGTTGGACAGCGAACTCTGCAGGGTGACCACCACCGTGGCGCCGACCAGCGGGCCGAGCAGCGTGCCCACGCCGCCGAGCAGGGTCATCAGGATCACCTCGCCGGACATGTGCCAGTGCGCATCGGTGAGCGAGGCCAGCTGGAACACCACGGTCTTGGTCGCCCCCGCCAGGCCGGCCAGCGCTGACGAGATGACGAAGGCCAGCAGCTTGTGCGCATCGACGTTGTAGCCGAGCGACACGGCGCGCGGCTCGTTCTCGCGGATCGCCTTGAGCACCTGGCCGTAGGGCGAATGGATGGTGCGCTGGATGACCGCGAAGCCGAACACGAACACCGCCAGCACGACGTAGTACAGCGCCAGGTTGTTCTGCATGTCGATCAGGCCGAACAGGTGGCCGCGCGGTACGCCCTGCAGGCCGTTCTCGCCGCCGGTGAACGGCGCCTGGACGAAGACGAAGAACACCATCTGCGCCAGCGCCAGGGTGATCATCGCGAAGTAGATGCCCTGCCTGCGGATCGCCAGCAGGCCGAAGATCAGCCCCAGCAGCGTCGAGGCCAGCGTGCCGGCGAGGATGCCCAGCTCGGTGCTCAACCCGCTGTACGTGCTCAGCATGTGACCGGTGATGTAGCCGCCACAGGCGAAGAACGCCGCGTGGCCGAAGGACAGCAACCCCGCGTAGCCGAGCAGCAGGTTGAAGGCGCAGGCGAACAGGGCGAAGCACAGCAGCTTCATCAGGAACACCGGGTAGATGGCCAGCGGCGCCAGCAGCGCCAGGCCCAGCAGCGCCAGGTAGAACAGCTGCCGGCGGCGCGTCGCGGCACGCCGCCGTTCGCGTTCGACATTGGCCCGTACCGCCAGCGGCACCGCTGCAACGCTTTCTTGACTCGACATGCTCACGCCTCCTTACCGAACAGGCCCGCCGGACGCACCAGCAGCACCAGCACCATGATCACGAAGATCACCGTGTTGGCGGCCTCCGGGTAGAACACCTTGGTCAGGCCTTCGATCAGGCCCATGGCCAGACCGGTGATGATCGCGCCCATGATCGAACCCATGCCGCCGATGACCACCACGGCGAACACCACGATCAGCAGGTTGGCGCCCATGCCCGGCGTCACCGCATAGATGGGCGCGGCCAGCACGCCGGCGAACGCCGCCAGGGCCACGCCGTAGCCGTAGGTGAGGGTGACCAGCAGCGGCACGTTGATGCCGAACGCCTGCATCAGCTTGGGGTTCTCGGTGCCGGCGCGCAGGTAGGAGCCCAGCCGGGTGCGCTCGATCATGTACCAGGTGGCGAAGCACACCAGCAGCGCGGCGACGATCACCCAGGCGCGGTAGGTGGGCAGGAACATGAAGCCCAGGTTGTAGCCGCCCTTGAGGGCCTCGGGCATCGGGTAGGACGAGCCGGACACGCCGAACAGCTTGACGAAGCTGCCCTCGACGATCAGCGCCAGGCCGAAGGTCAGCAGCAGGCCGTAGAGGTGATCCTCACCGGCGATGCGCCGCAGCAGGCCGCGCTCGATGGCCATGCCCAGCAGGCCGATCAGCAGCGGCGAGAGCAGCAGCGCCGCCCAGTAGTTGACGCCCAGGTAGTTCAGGCCGAGGAACGCGGCGAAGGCGCCGAGCATGTACTGCGCGCCATGGGCGAAGTTGATGATGCGCAGCAAGCCGAAGATGATCGCCAGGCCAAGGCTCAACAGCGCGTAGAACGAGCCGTTGATCAGGCCGAGCAGCAGCTGCCCGAGCAGCACGCTCAGGGGGACGCCGAAAACGAGAGTCATGATTCACCACCGTCGTGAAGTTCCGCGGCACCCGCCGGCCTCTGACGGCCGGCGGGTGGGCTGGCTCAGCGCTCGCTCAGTTCTTGGCCACCAGCTTGCACTGGCTCTCGGCGAGCGGCCGGAAGGCTTCGTCGCCCGGGATGGTGCGGACCATCTGGTACAGGTCCCATTCGCCCTTGGACTCGGCCGGGGTCTTGACCTTGACCAGGTACATGTCGTGGACCATGCGGCCGTCCTCGCGGATGCGGCCGTTCTTGGCGAACATGTCGTTCACCGGGGTCTTGGCCATCTGCGCGCGCACGGTCGCGGTGTCGTCGCTGCCGGTCTGCTTCACCGCGTTCAGGTAATGGGTGGTGGCCGAGTAGATGCCGGCGTGCACCATGGTCGGCTTGCTGCCGACGCGCTTCTGATAGCGCTCGGCCCAGGCGCGGGTTTCCTCGTTCATGTCCCAGTACCAGCCGGTGGTCAGCATCAGGCCCTGGGTCACGTCCAGGCCCATGGCGTGGATGTCGTTGAGGAACACCACCATGCCGGCGAGCCGCTGGCCGGATTGCGTCACGCCGAATTCGCTGGCGGTTTTCAGCGAGTTGACGGTGTCGGCGCCGGCGTTGGCCAGGGCGACCACGTCGGCGCCGGAACCCTGCGCCTGCAGGATGTAGGAGGAAAAGTCGCTGCTCGGGAACGGGTGGCGCACGGCGCCGACCACGCTGCCACCCTCGGCCTGGACCACCTTCTTGATGTCGGTTTCCATCGAGTGGCCGAAGGCGTAGTCGGCGGTCAGGATGTACCAGCTCTTGCCGCCGTCCTTGAGCACCGCGTTGGCGGTGCCGTTGGCCAGGGCGAAGGTGTCGTAGGTCCAGTGGATATGGTTGGGCGAGCAGTGCTCGTTGGTCAGGCTGGAGGCCGCCGCGCCGGAGATCAGCGCCAGCTTGCCGCCCTGCTCCACCACCTTGCTCGCCGCCAGCACCACGGAGCTGGCGACCAGGCCGGTCACCATGTCGACGTTGCGCTCGTCGATCCACTGGCGAACGGTGTTGGCGCCGACGTCCGGCTTGTTCAGGTCGTCGGCGTTGAACAGCACGATCTTCTTGCCGTCGACCGTGCCGCCGAAGTCTTCCACCGCCATCTTCAGCGCCTCCAGGCCGCCGGGGCCGGAGAGGTCGCGGTAGGTGCCGGACATGTCGGCGAGGTAGCCGATGCGGATTTCGTTGTTGCTGATCTGCGCCTGGGCGGCTGCGGCGATCAGGCTGGAAGCCAGGATGGCGCTGGCGCTGTTGCGGACAAAGTTCATGGCTCAAATCCCTCACGATTGTTTTTATTGTTTTACCGGCCGCATCCCGTGCGGCCGCTTGCTGCCTGCCTCGTCGAAAGCAGGGTTCACACCCCCAGACAACTGTTGAGAAAGTCCTTTCTGGCGTCCAGGTCCGCCGCCTTGATCTCCTCGATGATGCGGCCGTGTTCCATTACGTAGTGCCGGTCGGCCAGCGGCGCGGCGAAGCGGAAGTTCTGCTCCACCAGCACGATGGTCAGCCCGCGCTGCTTGAGCTTGATCAGCACCTCGCCGAGCTTCTGCACGATCACCGGCGCCAGGCCCTCGGTGATTTCGTCGAGCAGCAGCAGGTTGGCGCCGGTGCGCAGGATGCGCGCCATGGCGAGCATCTGCTGTTCGCCGCCGGACAGCCGCGTGCCCTGGCTGAAGCGGCGCTCGTAGAGGTTGGGAAACATCTCGTAGAGCTCGTCCAGGCCCATGCCGCCGCTGCGCACGGTGGGCGGCAGCAGGAGGTTTTCCTCGACGCTGAGGCTGGCGAAGATGCCGCGTTCCTCCGGACAGTAGCCGACCCCCAGGCGCGGGATCTGGTGCGCCGGCATGCCGATGGTCTCGTTGCCATTGACCAGGATCGAGCCGGTACGCCGGCCGACCAGGTTCATGATGGCGCGCAGGGTCGTGGTGCGCCCGGCGCCGTTGCGCCCGAGCAGCGTGACCAGCTCGCCGCGTCCGACCACCAGATCGACGCCGTGCAGGATGTGCGACTCGCCGTAGAAGGCGTGCAGGTCGCTGACCTGCAGTTGATGACGCTCGGCCGTCGGCTTCATGGCTGGGCCTCCACGGCGGCTTCGCTGCCCAGGTAGGCCTCGCGCACCTGCGGGTTGGCCGAAACGCTGTCGTAGTCGCCCTCGGCGAGCACCGCGCCGCGCGCCAGCACGGTGATGCGGTCGCACAGGCGGCTGACCACGCTGAGGTTGTGCTCGACCATCAGCACCGTGCGGTTGACGGCCGCGCGACGCACCAGGGCGACCACCATGTCGACGTCTTCGCTGCCCATGCCCTGGGTCGGCTCGTCGAGCAGCAGCACGACGGGGTCCAGCGCCAGGGTGGTGGCCAGCTCCAGCGCGCGCTTGCGGCCGTAGGGCAGCTCGATGGCCAAGGTATCGGCGAAGGATTCCAGGTCCACCTCGGCGAGCAGCTGCATGGCCTGCTCGTCGAGGGCGTGCAGGCTGCGCTCGGATTTCCAGAACTGGTAGGAATTGCCCAGCTTCTGCTGCAGGGCGACGCGCACGTTCTCCAGCACGCTCAGGTGGCCGAACACCGCGGAGATCTGGAACGAGCGCACCAGGCCGAGCCGGGCGATCTCGCTCGCTTTCATCGCGGTGATGTTCTTGCCGCGATAGAGGATCTCGCCACGGGTCGGCGTGAGGAACTTGGTAAGCAGGTTGAACACGGTGGTCTTGCCGGCCCCGTTCGGGCCGATCAATGCATGGATGTGCCCCTGACGGACTTGCAGATCCACGGCGTCCACGGCGGTGAAGCCGCGAAACTCCTTGGTCAGGCCGCGCGTTTCCAGCACGAACTGCGATTCCATGGGATGCCCTCTAACCTTGATTGTTGTTGTTGGTTATGGCGCAGCCAGATACCCTTTACGTAAACGATAACAACCGGTTTCCGCGGCCAGCAAGCGGCATTTTCAAACGCTCGACTGATTGGTCAAGAGATGACGCACCAGGTCGAGAACTGCGCCCCGCTCTCAGCGGGCGACCGTCCTGGGCACGCGGCCCAGCAGGTAGAACTCGTCGTTGGGCGGCGTGCGCGCCATGGACACCAGGCGGTTGGACAGCCCGAACAGCGCGGCGATGGCGCCGATGTCCCAGATGTCGTCGCGACTGAAACCCTGTGCTTCCAGGCGCGCCTGCCAGGGGTCGTCGAGCACGCCGCGCCCGGCGGCCAGGTGCAGGGCGAAATCCAGCATGGTGCGCTGGCGTGCGGAAATCGGCGCGGTGCGGTAGTTGACCGCGAGCTGGTCGGCCAGCTGCGCGTCCTTGGCCAGGATGCGCAGGATCGCGCCATGGGCGACCACGCAGTACAGGCAGCCGTGGTCGGCGCTGACCGCCACCACGATCATTTCCTTCTCGGCCTGGGTCAGGCTGTCGGACGCGCGCTCCATCAGCGCGTCGTGGTAGGCGAAGAAGGCGCGGAACTCCGCCGGCCGATGGGCCAGCATGAGGAACACGTTGGGGATGAAGCCGGCCTTTGCCTGCACGGCGAGGATCCGTTCGCGCAGGTCGGCGGGCAGTGCATCGAGGCTGTCGGGCAGCGGAAAACGACTGATCGGCTGAGGCATGGAGCAGCTCTCCGTGGGAGTGGATCGACGTTGAACCTGCTGGCCGGGCAGAACCCGGCCAGTGCCGGTCAGTGCTGTTCGCTGATGCCCAGTTCGACCACGCTGATCTCGCGCATGCGGAACTTCTGCACCTTGCCGCTGATGGTCATCGGGAAGTCGTCGACGAACTTGATGTGGCGTGGCGTCTTGTAGTGGGCGATGCGCCCCTTGCAGAACTCGCGCAGCGCCTCGCACTCGACCTGATGACCCGGGTGCAGCTTGACCCAGGCGACGATCTCCTCGCCGTACTTGCTGTCCGGCACGCCGATCACCTGCACGTCGGCCACCGCCGGATGGGTGAAGAGGAATTCCTCGATCTCGCGCGGATACACGTTCTCGCCGCCACGAATGATCATGTCCTTGTTGCGGCCGACGATCTTCACGTAGCCCTCGTCGTCCATCACCGCCAGGTCGCCGGTGTGCATCCAGCGCGCGCCGTCGATGGCCTCGCGGGTCGCCTCCGGGTTGTTCCAGTAGCCGAGCATCACGCTGTAGCCGCGGGTGCAGAGTTCGCCGATCTGCCCGCGCGGCACGATGGCGCCGTGCTCGTCGACGATCTTGCTTTCCAGGTGCGGCTGGGTGCGGCCGACGCTGGTCACGCGGCGCTCCAGGTCGTCGTCGGCGCTGGTCTGGGTGGACACCGGGCTGGTTTCGGTCATGCCGTAGGCGATCTGCATTTCGGCGAGGTGCATGTCGTCGATGACGCGCTTCATCACCTCGATCGGGCAGGTGGAGCCGGCCATGATGCCGGTGCGCAGGCTGCTCAGGTCCAGCGACTGGCGCTCCGGGTGGTCGAGCATGGCGATGAACATGGTCGGCACGCCGTACATGCCGGTGGCCTTTTCCTCGGCCGCGGCCTGCAGCGCCGCAAGCGGCTCGAAGGCCGCGCTCGGGTAGATCATGGTGGTGCCGTGGGTGACGCAACCGAGGTTGCCCATGACCATGCCGAAGCAGTGGTACAGCGGCACCGGGATCACCAGGCGGTCGTGCTCGGTCAGCTTGAGGCTCTCGCCGACCATGTAGCCGTTATTGAGGATGTTGTAGTGGCTGAGGGTGGCGCCCTTGGGAAAGCCCGTGGTGCCGGAGGTGTACTGGATGTTGATGGGATCGTCGAATTGCAGGCGCTCGCCGCACTGGCGCAGCTGCTCGGGGCCGACCTGCTCGGCCATCTCCATCAGCGCCGGCCAGGGCAGCATGCCGTCCAGCGGCTGGCGGCCCAGACTGATCACGCCGCGCAGCTCCGGCAGCATGTGGCTCTGCAGCGCGCCGAGCGCCGCGTTTTCCAGCTCCGGCAGCAGCTCGTGGAGCATGGCGTGGTAGTCGGAGGTCTTGAAGGCATCGGCGCAGATCAGCCAGCGGCAGCCGGACTGCTTGAGCGCGTATTCCAGTTCGCTGAGCCGGTAGGCCGGGTTGATGTTGACCAGCACCACGCCGATCTTCGCCGTGGCGAACTGGGTGATGCACCACTCGGCATTGTTCGGCGACCAGATCCCGAGCCGCTCGCCGGCCTGCAGGCCGAGCGCCAGCAAGCCGCGTGCGCAACGGTCCACCGCCTGCGCCAGCTCCGCCCATGTGTAACGCAGTTGCTGATCGCGTACCACCAGGGCCTCGCGCCGGGGAAAGCGCTCCACGGTGCGATCGAAGGCCGCGCCGATGGTCATGGGCAACAGGGGTTTGCTCTGCGGTCCGCAGGTATAACTCGGAAGACTCATGGCGAATTTCCTCAGTCTTATGTTTGTTATGAGGCGTTGCTTCCCAAGTGCCCGTGGTGTTGACAGTTGTCCAGGGGCAGGATTACGTTAACGTAAAGGTGACTACCCCGACAACCCGTTCCAAAAGTCGAAGGACAGCGGGCCGGGGTGCCGGAAAGAGTGGCGCAATCGCCGCCGCCGCAACCCGAACATAGAACAACTACAAGACAGCAGGTGGCCCCATGAACTATTCCAGCCTCAACTTTGCCCTCGGCGACACCATCGACATGCTGCGCGAACAGGTGCAGGCCTTCGTCGCCGCCGAGCTGGCACCGCGCGCCGCGACCATCGACCAGGACAACCTGTTCCCGGCCGACATGTGGAAGAAGTTCGGCGAGATGGGTCTGCTCGGCGTGACCGTCTCCGAGGAGTACGGCGGCGCCGGCCTCGGCTACCTGGCACACGTGGTGGCGATGGAAGAGATCAGCCGCGGCTCGGCCTCGGTCGCCCTGTCCTACGGCGCCCATTCGAACCTGTGCGTCAACCAAATCAACCGCAACGGCACGCCCGCGCAGAAGGCCAAGTACCTGCCCAAACTGATCAGCGGCGAGCACATCGGCGCGCTGGCGATGAGCGAGCCCAACGCCGGTTCCGACGTGGTGTCCATGAAGCTGCGTGCCGACAAGAAGGGCGACCGCTTCGTGCTCAACGGCAGCAAGACCTGGATCACCAACGGCCCGGACGCCAACACCTACGTGATCTACGCCAAGACCGACCTGGACAAGGGCCCGCACGGCATCACCGCGTTCATCGTCGAGCGCGACTGGAAGGGTTTCTCGCGCGGCAACAAGTTCGACAAGCTGGGCATGCGTGGCTCCAACACCTGCGAGCTGTTCTTCGATGACGTCGAGGTGCCCGAGGAGAACGTGCTGGGCGTGGTGAATGGCGGCGTGAAGGTGCTGATGAGCGGCCTGGACTACGAGCGCGTGGTGCTGGCCGGCGGCCCGACCGGGATCATGCAGGCCTGCCTCGACGTGGTGGTGCCCTACATCCACGACCGCAAGCAGTTCGGCCAGAGCATCGGCGAGTTCCAGTTCATCCAGGGCAAGGTGGCCGACATGTACACCCAGCTCAACGCCAGCCGCGCCTACCTCTATGCCGTCGCCCAGGCCTGCGACCGTGGCGAGACCACCCGCAAGGACGCCGCCGGGGTGATCCTCTACACCGCCGAGAACGCCACGCAGATGGCCCTGCAGGCGATCCAGATCCTCGGCGGCAACGGCTACATCAATGAGTTCCCCACCGGCCGCCTGCTGCGCGACGCCAAGCTATACGAGATCGGCGCCGGCACCAGCGAGATCCGCCGCATGCTGATCGGCCGCGAGCTGTTCAACGAATCCAAGTGAGCCTGCCCACTCGTAGGGCGGAAAACCGCGAAGCGTTTTCCACCGCAGCGCCATCCACGACGGAATGAACCGGAGCCGACCATGGCCATCCTGCACACCCAGATCAACACCCGCTCGCCGGAGTTCGCCGCCAACCGTGCGGCGATGCTCGACCAGGTGAACGAGCTGCGCGCCCTGCTCGGCCGCGTCAGTGAAGGCGGCGGCGCGACCGCCCAGCAGCGCCACGTGTCGCGCGGCAAGCTGCTGGTGCGCGCACGCATCGACACGCTGCTCGACACCGGCTCGGCCTTCCTCGAACTGGCGCCGCTGGCCGCCCACGAGGTGTACGGCGAGGACGTCGCCGCCGCCGGCGTGGTCGCCGGCATCGGCCGCGTCGAAGGCGTCGAGTGCATGATCATCGCCAACGACGCCACCGTGAAGGGCGGCAGCTACTACCCGCTGACGGTGAAGAAGCACCTGCGCGCGCAGACCGTGGCGCGCGAGAACCGCCTGCCGTGCATCTACCTGGTGGATTCCGGCGGCGCCAACCTGCCGCGCCAGGACGAGGTGTTCCCGGACCGCGAGCACTTCGGCCGCATCTTCTTCAACCAGGCGAACATGAGCGCCCTGGGCATCCCGCAGATCGCCGTGGTGATGGGCTCGTGCACCGCCGGCGGCGCCTATGTGCCGGCGATGGCCGACGAAACCATCATGGTGCGCAACCAGGCGACCATCTTCCTCGCCGGCCCGCCGCTGGTGAAGGCCGCCACCGGCGAGGTGGTGACCGCCGAGGAGCTGGGCGGCGCCGACGTGCACTGCAAGACCTCCGGGGTCGCCGACCACTACGCCGAGAATGACGAACACGCGCTGGCCCTCGCCCGCCGCTGCGTGGCCAACCTCAACTGGCGCAAGCTCGGCCAGCTGCAGAGCCGTGAGCCGCGCGCGCCGCTGTACGCGGCCGAGGAGCTGTACGGGGTGATCCCGGCGCAGGCCAAGCAGCCCTACGACGTGCGCGAGGTGATCGCGCGCCTGGTGGACGGCAGCGAGTTCGATGAATTCAAGGCGTTGTTCGGCACCACGCTGGTCTGCGGCTTCGCCCACCTGCACGGCTACCCGATCGCCATCCTCGCCAACAACGGCATCCTGTTTTCCGAGGCGGCGCAGAAGGGCGCGCACTTCATCGAGCTGGCCTGCCAGCGCGGCGTGCCGCTGCTGTTCCTGCAGAACATCACCGGCTTCATGGTCGGCCAGAAGTACGAGGCCGGCGGCATCGCCAAGCACGGCGCCAAGCTGGTCACCGCGGTGGCCTGCGCCCAGGTGCCGAAGTTCACCGTGCTGATCGGCGGCAGCTTCGGCGCCGGCAACTACGGCATGTGCGGACGCGCCTACGACCCGCGCTTCCTGTGGATGTGGCCCAACGCGCGCATCGCGGTGATGGGCGGCGAACAGGCCGCCGGGGTGCTGGCCCAGGTCAAGCAGGAGCAGAGCGAACGCGCCGGCAAGCGCCTCGGCGACGACGAGGTGGCGGCCATCAAGCAGCCGATCCTCGAGCAGTACGAGCGCCAGGGGCATCCTTATTACTCCAGCGCGCGGCTGTGGGACGACGGCGTGATCGACCCGGCGCAGACCCGCGAGGTGCTGGCGCTGGCGCTGTCCGCCGCGCTGAACGCACCGATCGAGCCGACCCGCTTCGGCGTGTTCCGCATGTAAGTCGCGCCACGCCGGCGCGACACGCGCGGGCGCCTGCAGTCGCATCGAGGATGCCGAGATGACCGCTTTCCAGACCATCGAACTGAACAAGGATGCGCGTGGCGTGGCCACCCTGTGGCTGAACCGCGCGGACAAGCACAACGCCTTCGACGCCCGGGTGATCGCCGAACTGAACGCGGCGCTGGCCGAGGTGGGGGATGACGCGAGCATCCGCTTCCTGGTGCTGCGT
This sequence comes from Pseudomonas sp. RL, assembly GCF_000647775.1. Classification (NCBI taxonomy): domain Bacteria; kingdom Pseudomonadati; phylum Pseudomonadota; class Gammaproteobacteria; order Pseudomonadales; family Pseudomonadaceae; genus Pseudomonas; species Pseudomonas sp. RL. Next base: position 15,086 of record NZ_JBOY01000008.1, read on the forward strand.
GGGCGCGGCAAGCACTTTTCCGCCGGCGCCGACCTGGGCTGGATGCGCGAATCGGCGCGGCTCGATTACCAGGCCAACCTGGACGACGCCCACCAGCTCGGCGAGCTGATGCAGCGCCTCCACCAGCTGCCGCAGCCGACCCTGGCCGTGGTGCAGGGCGCGGCGTTCGGCGGCGCGCTGGGGCTGATCGCCTGCTGCGACATGGCCATCGGCGCCAGCGACGCGCTGTTCTGCCTGTCGGAGGTGCGCATCGGCCTGGCCCCGGCAGTGATCAGCCCGTTCGTGGTCAAGGCCATCGGCGAGCGCGCCACCCGGCGCTACGCGCTGACCGCCGAGCGCTTCGACGGCACCCGCGCCCGCGAGCTCGGCCTGCTCGCCGAGACCTATCCGGCCGCCGAACTGGACGCCGCCCTCGAGCGCTGGGTCGACAACCTGCTGCTCAACAGCCCGCAGGCGCTCAGGGCCTGCAAGGCGCTGTTGCTGGAGGTCGGCGATGGCGATTACGACGCCGCGCTGCGCCAGACCACCGAACAGGCCATCGCCCGCCTGCGCACCAGCCCGGAAGGCCAGGAGGGCCTGAGCGCCTTCCTGGAGAAACGCACCCCCGCCTGGCAGGAGAACCAGCCATGAACCGTTCCATCGATACCCTGCTGGTGGCCAACCGTGGCGAGATCGCCTGCCGGGTGATGCGTACCGCCAAGGCCCTGGGCCTGACCACCGTCGCCGTTCACAGCGCCGTCGACGCCAGCGCCCGTCACGCCCGCGAGGCGGATATCCGCATCGACCTGGGCGGCGCCAAGCCGGCCGACAGCTACCTGCGCATCGACAAGCTGATCGACGCGGCGAAAGCCAGCGGCGCCCAGGCCATCCACCCCGGCTACGGCTTTCTCTCGGAAAATGCCGAGTTCGCCCGCGCCATCGAACAGGCCGGGCTGATCTTCCTCGGCCCGCCCGCCTCGGCCATCGACGCCATGGGCAGCAAGTCCGCGGCCAAGGCGCTGATGGAAGCCGCCGGCGTGCCGCTGGTGCCGGGCTACCACGGCGAGGCCCAGGACCTGGAAACCTTCCGCGCCGCCGCCGAGGTGATCGGCTATCCGGTGCTGCTCAAGGCCACCGCCGGTGGTGGCGGCAAGGGCATGAAGGTGGTCGAGCGCGAGGCGGACCTGGCCGAGGCGCTGGCTTCCGCACAGCGCGAGGCGCAATCCTCGTTCGGCGATTCGCGCATGCTGGTGGAGAAGTACGTGCTCAAGCCGCGCCACGTGGAGATCCAGGTATTCGCCGACATGCACGGCAACTGCCTGTACCTGAACGAGCGCGACTGCTCGATCCAGCGTCGTCACCAGAAGGTGGTCGAGGAAGCCCCGGCGCCCGGCATGACCCCGGCGCTGCGCCGCGCCATGGGCGAAGCGGCGGTGAAGGCCGCCCAGGCGATCGGCTATGTCGGCGCCGGCACCGTGGAATTCCTGCTCGATGCCCGTGGCGAGTTCTTCTTCATGGAGATGAACACCCGCCTGCAGGTGGAACACCCGGTCACCGAGGCCATCACCGGCCTCGACCTGGTGGCCTGGCAGATCCGCGTCGCCCGGGGCGAGCCGCTGCCGATCAGCCAGGAACAGGTGCCGCTGCGCGGCCACGCCATCGAGGTGCGCCTGTACGCCGAGGACCCGGACAACGATTTCCTGCCGGCCACCGGCACCCTCGACCTGTACCGCGAAGCCGCCGCCGGCCCGGGCCGCCGCGTCGACAGCGGCGTCGCCGAGGGCGACACGGTGTCGCCGTTCTACGATCCGATGCTCGGCAAGCTGATCGCCTGGGGCGAGAACCGCGAGGAAGCGCGCCAGCGCCTGCTGGCCATGCTCGACGAAACCGCGGTCGGCGGCGTGCGCACCAACCTGGCCTTCCTGCGCCGGGTGGTCGGCCACCGCGCCTTCGCCGAGGCCGAACTGGACACCGGCTTCATCCCGCGCCACGAGCGCGAGCTGCTGCGTCCGGCCGGCGAGCTGTCCGAGGCCTTCTGGCAGCAGGCGGCCGAGTGTTTCGTTCGCAGCGCGGCCGCCCGCGTGCGCGACGACGACGCGCATTCGCCGTGGTCCCGGCGCGACGGGCTGCGCTTCGGCCTGCCGGCGCAGATCAGCCTGCACCTGCAATGCAACGGCGAAAGCCGCCGGTTGACGGTCGATCCGACAGCGCAGCCGTCCGGCATCCGCGCCCCCAGGGCGATCCGCCAGGGCGAGGCGCTGTATCTGCAATGGAACGGCGAGTGGCTGGCGGTCACCGCCTTCGACCCGATCGCCGAAGCCGAGGCCAGCCACCCGCAGCACGGCGGGCTGACCGCGCCGATGAACGGCAGCATCGTGCGCGTGCTGGTCGAGGCCGGGCAGCGGGTCGAGGCCGGCACCGCGCTGATCGTGCTGGAGGCGATGAAGATGGAGCACAGCATCCGCAGCGCCCAGGCCGGCGTGGTCAAGCGCCTGTTCTGCAGCGAGGGCGAGATGGTCAGCGAAGGCGCGGTGCTGCTGGAGATGGAGGAGGCCTGAACCCAGGCGGACAAGGCTGCGCCGTTGTCCACCCTACGCCCGAACGCAACACCGTAGGGTGGAAAACTCGCGCAGCGATTTTCCACCGATACACGCAACGGCGTCGCCATTACCCCTGGAGGATTCATATGAGCCTGCCCAAACAGGTCCGTCTGGTCGAAGTCGGCCCGCGTGACGGTCTGCAGAACGAGCGCCAGCCGATTAGCGTGGCCGACAAGGTACGCCTGGTGAACGACCTGAGCGCCGCCGGCCTGTCCCATATCGAGGTCGGCAGCTTCGTGTCGCCCAAGTGGGTGCCGCAGATGGCCGGCTCGGCCGAGGTGTTCGCGCAGATCGAGCGCAAGGCCGGCGTCACCTACGCGGCGTTGACGCCGAACCTGCAGGGTCTGGAAGCGGCCATCGCGGCCGGGGTGCGGGAAGTCGCGGTGTTCGCCGCCGCGTCCGAGGCCTTCTCGCAGAAGAACATCAACTGCTCGATCGCCGAGAGCCTTGCGCGCTTCGCGCCGCTGCTGGAGGCCGCGCGCGCGCGGGACATCCGCGTGCGCGGCTACGTGTCCTGCGTGCTCGGCTGCCCCTACGAGGGCGAGGTGGCGCCGGGCAAGGTCGCCGAGGTGGCCGGCGAGCTGCATGCCATGGGCTGCTACGAGATCTCGCTGGGCGACACCATCGGCACCGGCACGCCGGGCAAGGCCCGCACGCTGTTCGACACCGTGGCCCGCGCCGTGCCTCGCGAGCGGCTGGCCGGACATTTCCACGACACCTACGGCCAGGCGCTGGCGAACATCTATGCCAGCCTGCTGGAAGGCATCGCGGTATTCGACAGCTCGGTCGCCGGGCTCGGCGGGTGTCCCTATGCCAAGGGCGCCAGCGGCAACGTGGCCAGCGAGGACGTGCTGTACCTGCTCGATGGCCTGGGCATTCACACCGGCGTGGAACTGCCGGCGCTGATCGCGGCCGGCCAGCGCATCAGCGAGGTGCTGGGCCGGCCAAATGGCTCGCGGGTGGCGCGGGCGCGTCTGGCGCAATGACACAGATGCCAACAAGGCGGCCGCATGTGCATAAAATAGCCCGCCGGCCGGGGGCTCCCTGCCAGGCACCTCCAACGAGTAGTGGAATCACCATGTCCAAACAGACCTACCGGATTTCCGACCTGGCCAATGAGCTGGATATCACCACGCGGGCCATCCGCTTCTACGAGGAACAGGGCCTGCTGTCGCCGACCCGGCGCGGCCAGGAGCGCATCTACTCGGCCAAGGATCGCGTCGCGCTCAAGCTGATCCTGCGCGGCAAGCGCATCGGCTTCTCGCTGGCCGAATGCAAGACACTGATCGAGCTGTACGACCCCCAGGCCGGCAACCAGAAGCAGCTCAATATCATGCTCGGCATGATTGCCGAGCGCCGACAGCAGCTCGAGCAGCAGTTGCTGGACATCCAGCAGATGCAGCTCGAACTGGACACCGCCGAAGAGCGCTGCCGCTCGGCCCTGCAAGCGCTGCAGGAGAAGCGCTGAGCAACAGCGCTCGCGCCGCCGCTACACCTGCCCCAATACCTCCTGGCTCAACCATTCCTTCACCGTCTGCATGTGCACCTGCTCCTGCTGGAGCGCCTTGCCGAAGGAGTTGGCGATGTCGCCCTGGCCGGAGGCGTTGGCCAGGTCGATGAGCAGTTCCCAGCCGGCGTTGTCGCTGAGCTCGGCGGTGAGCAAGGCGTTGAGGCATTGGGCGAGGCTGGTGCGCGGGTCGGCGATGGTTTCCATCACGCCCATGTTGATGCAGCCGGCCACGTCGGCGCAGGGGGTCATGGCGGTGGGGTCGGCGCCCAGTTTCTCCATGGCGGCGGTAACCAGGCCCAGGTGCTCGGCCTCTTCCTGGCGAAAGTGCTGCAGGGTCTGCAGCATCGCTTTGTCCAGCGTGTCGATGGCCTTGGCCTTGGCCAGCAGGGCGTCATAGAGGCGCACGCCGCCGCGCTCGAAGGCCAAGCGCTCGCCGAGCTTGTCGATCAGCACTTCCGGGCTGACGCCGACCAGCTTGTTGACCGCCGTTTTCAGCATGCCCTTGGCCGATCCGGGAACCGGCACCGAGCCGATGGAGTCGGCCTTCGCCGCTTCCCGGGTGCGCACCAGGGCGAGTTTTTCCGGGCCGCCCGGTACGTCTGGCGGTACCTCGCGGGTGGCCTTGAGTTGCGCTTCGCTATCCTTGGGCGACATCTGCGCGCCGGTGACGTTGTGTCCCATCTTGACTGCGGTCTGCATGGTGAGGTCCTCAGGAGGCTTTCTTCAGACTGAGTTCGGTTCCCGGCGTCCATTGGTAGCCGGCGGATACGGTTTCCGAGGCGACGCCATCGGCGTGCAGCTGCTTGCGGTAGTCCTTGCTGGCCTTGCCCTCGTCCTTGCGATCGACGAACTGGTGGCCTTTGGCGCGCAGGTCGATTTCCGCGGCCAGGGTCTTGCGCACGAACTCGCGCTGGCTCTTGAACTCGATGAGCCTGGGAACCGAGCCCTGGAGCACTTCGGCCGGGTCGCGCCCCTCGTGCTTCTTGAACAGCTCGCTGACCAGGTTCAGGTGGCCCAGCTCGTAGTCGACGAAGCGTTCCCAGATCGCCTTGATGCGCGGGTTCTCCTCCTGCTCCATGCAGCTGTGGTAGGCATAGATTTCCATGGCCTCGTGGATCAGCCATTTCTCCAGGAAGCTTTCATCCGGGTCCTGCAGCGAGCCGTACTGGGTGACGTGCTGCTCCTCCACCGAGGCGATCTCGGCGTACAGCTGGCGGGCCAGCGGATCGGAGAAGGTCGGCCCGATGGTCATGTAGTAGTCGTGGGTCTGGTATTCGGCGGCAGTGATCATCGCCGCGTGGATCTTGGTGATCAGCGCGGCGCTGTCGCGCTGGTAGGAGTCCCGCAGGTCGTCTTCCGGGGCGCGATGGTGATCGGTGGTCGGCCGGCTGGGGATAATGTCGGTGTAGCCCTGCAGGATGTTGTTGGCGTCCTTGCCCTCCAGGCGGTCGAGCATCGCCGAGTAGCGATACAGGTGGTCGAAATCCTCCAGCAGGCCGAAGCGGTAAGTCTGCGCCTGGTAAGGATCGGGCTCGGTCTGCGCCACGGCGGCGGTGACCTCGATGGCCACCTGTTCGTAGGCGACCGTGGTTTCCAGCGGGGAGTGGTCGGCCGAGAGCAGCCAGTTGACCATGGTCGCCTGGTGCTGCTCGGCGCGTCTTACCTGGGCGAGGGCTTCGCGCAGCGGGCCATGGAACCGCGCGCCGATGTTCTTCAGGCGCAACGCATCCATCTCGATGCCGTTCATGAGGATGATGCGCACCCGGGTGAAGGCATCGTCATCAAGCTTGCTGATGGGCCTGGTCGCCATTTCCCGCCAGGTGAATTTCTGTTTGGCCAGGGGCGTACCCTTGCCGTCGAACAGGCTGGTCAGGGTATCCATTCGTACCTCCGGTTTGTCAGGGAGCCGCCGTGAGGGGCACCTTTCCCTGATTCAGCCGCGGGGAGGGAGTTGCAGCCATTCGATGGGCGGCACTCGCGGCCGGCCAGGCGCTCCATCTGTCCTCTTTCCTGAACACCCCGGGGCACCACCGGCTCTCAGAAGCTCACCTGCATCGGGAGGCGCGAAGCAATGGCTACCCCACAAGAAAACCTGCTCGACTGGCTGCGCGATGCGCATGCCATGGAACAACAGGCCGAGACAATGCTCACCTCCCAGGTCGAGCGGCTGGAGCATTACCCGGAGCTGCGTGCCCGCATTCAGCAGCACCTGGAAGAAACCCACCACCAGCGGGCCCAGCTGGAAACCTGTCTGCAGCGTCTGGGCAGCAGCCCGTCCACGCTCAAGGACATTTCCGGCAAGGTCATGGCCTTCGGGCAGGGCATGGTCGGCATGATGATGAGTGACGAGGTCATCAAGGGCGCCATGAGCGGCTACGTGTTCGAGAACATGGAAATCGCCTCGTACACCGTGTTGATCGAAGCCGCGAAGGTCGCCCAGGACACCGAGACCCACCGGGTCTGCGAGGCGATCCTGCAGCAGGAAATCGCCATGTCCGACTGGCTGCGCCAGCATCTGCCGGAACTCACCCAGGCCTTCCTGCGCCGTTCCGCAGCACCGGAAACGGAGGCCAAGCGCTAGGCCGGAGGACATCGCCGTCAGGGATGACGACCGAAACCGTCACTGCCTGTTCACGGCGGCATGCTTATACTGGCGGCGCACGGACAAGGAGAAACGGCATGTATCACGGTGAACGCTTCAACGCCTGGAGCCACCTGGCCGGGGCCCTGCTGGCCCTGACCGGCTCGGTGTGGCTGATCGTGCTCAGCAGCCTGGATGGCGATCCCTGGAAGATCGTCGGGGTGTCCATCTACGGCGCCACGCTGCTGCTGCTCTACACCATCTCGACCGTCTACCACAGCGTGCGCGGACGGGCGAAGCGCATCCTGCGCAAGCTGGACCACCTGTCCATCTATCTGCTGATCGCCGGCAGCTACACGCCCTTCTGCCTGGTAACGCTGAATGGCGCCTGGGGCTGGACGCTGTTCGGCATCGTCTGGGGTCTGGCGATCATCGGCATGCTGCAGGAGATCAAGCCACGCTCGGAAGCCCGCGTCCTGTCGCTGGTGATCTACGCGGTGATGGGCTGGATCGTGCTGATTGCCATCGGCCCGCTGCTGCGCAACCTGGGCGGCGAAGGCTTCGCCTGGCTGCTGGCCGGCGGCGTGGTGTATACGGCGGGCATCGTGTTCTTCGTCTACGACACACGCTTTCGCCACTGGCACGGCATCTGGCACCTGTTCGTGGTCGGTGGCAGCTCGCTGCACTTCGTGGCCATTGGCGGATATGTGATCTAGTTCCTTGCATGAAGTGACCCGCATCGCTCCCGCCGCGATGCTCTGGCACGCTATTTCCCGCCGCTTTCCCGTAGAATGCTTCGCGCATGCGCAGCCCCCGGTGCGCATAACCTGACTTCCATTCGCGGAGCATCGATGCCCATGTCCATCCTGTCCCAGCTGCGAAACCTTGCGGCCAGCGCCAGCCTCGCCCTGCTGGCAGCGCCGGCGATTGCCGCCGCCCCGTCCGCCGATCTCAAGCCGGAGAGCGGTACCGTCAAACTCGGCATGCAACCCTGGCTGGGCTATGGCCAGTGGTATGTCGCCGACGAGCAAGGCCACTTTGCCGCCAATGGTCTGCAGGGGGTGGAGCTGATCAACTTCAACGAAGACAAGGACATGAACGCGGCGCTGGCCAGCGGGCGCATCGACGCCGGCAACCTGGCCACCCACACCGCCATGGCCATGGTCTCCGCCGGCCTGCCGGTGAAGATCGTCATGCTGCTGGACCAGAGCACCAGCGCCGATGCGCTGATCGTCGATCCGTCCATCAAGACCCTGGCCGATCTCAAGGGCAAGGCCGTGGCCTACGAGGAAGGCACCACCAGCGACATCCTGCTGCACAGCGCGCTGGCCAAGGCCGGCATGACCCTGGCGGATATCCGCCCGGTACCGATGCCCGCCTCCTCGGCCGGCAGTGCGCTGATCGCCGGCCAGGTGCCGGCCGCCGTCACCTACGAGCCGTACCTGAGCGTGGCCGCCCAGCAAAATCCGAACATCCGAACCCTGTACCAGGGCTCCGACGATCCGGGCCTGATCAGCGACGTGCTGGTGGTGCGCGACGAGATGCTGCAGAAACGTCCCGGCCAGGTACTGGCGCTGCTGCGCAGCTGGGAAGCGGCCTACCGCTTCTACCAGGCCAACCCGCAACAGGGCCAGGCGATCATCGCCCGTGGTGTCGGCGCCAGCGCCGACGAGCTGGACAGCGCGTTCGCCGGGGTGAAGTTCTACTCGCTGGCCGACAACCAGCGCGACCTGCAGGTGCAGGGCGAGTTCATCAACACCAGCATGCGCCACATCACCAAGGCCGCCGGCGACGCCGGCCTGCTGCCGCAACCGGTATCTCCTGCCCAACTGCTCGACACGCGATTCGTCGAAGCCCTGAAGTGAGCCCCCGCACCGCCCCGCCGGACTGCGGGGCGGTGTTCTCGACATGACTCAACGCTCCTCCCTGTTCACCATCGGCCAGCCCCCCGGCCGCCGCAGCTACTGGCTGATCGGGCTCGGCGTCTTCGTCCTGCTCGGACTGGCCTGGTACCTGTCCACCGCCTCGGGCCTGGTGCCCAGGCTGTTCCTGCCGGCCCCGGCGGACGTCCTGGCCCGCATGCTGTCGCTGGCAGCCGACGGCACCCTGTGGGCCGACCTGAAGGTCAGCCTGTACCGCATCGGCGTGGCCTTCCTGATCTCCTCGGCCATGAGCATCGTCATCGGCACCCTGGCCGGTTGCTACGGCTTCTGGAAGGCGGCCAGCGAGCCGCTGGTGGACTTCATCCGCTACATGCCGGTGGTGGCCTTCGTGCCGCTGACCATCCTCTGGGCCGGCACCAGCGATGTGCAGAAATTCCTGATCATCTGGATCGGCACTTTCTTCCAGCAGGTGCTGATGATCATGGACGCGGTCAAGCGCGTGCCGCCGGACTTCATCGGCCTGGGCCGCACCTTGGGCATGCGCGATCCGGCCATCCTGCTGCGCATCGTGCTGCCCAGCGCCCTGCCCGGCATCTGGGATGCCCTGCGCATCAGCCTCGGCTGGGCCTGGACCTGGCTGGTCCTGGCCGAGCTGGTGGCGGCGACTTCCGGCCTGGGCTACCGCATCACCGTCTCGCAGCGCTTCTTCCAGACCGACACCATCATCGGCTACATCCTGCTGCTGGGCCTGCTGGGGCTGGTCACCGACCAGCTGATGCGCGCCGCAGAGCGCGTGCTGTTCCGCTACAACCGGAGACGTCGCTGATGGCCACCCTGGAAATCCGTGGACTCAACAAGAGCTTCCCCCACGGCCGTGAGCAACGTCAGGTGCTGCGCGACATCGAGCTGACCCTGCACGACAACGAATTCGTCTCGCTGGTCGGCACCTCCGGCTGTGGCAAGAGCACGCTGCTGTCGATCGCAGCCGGCCTGGAAGGCTTCGACAGCGGCCAGGTGCTGGTGGATGGCGAGGCGATTCGCGGCGCCGGCCTGGACCGCGGCGTGGTGTTCCAGTCCTACACCCTGCTGCCCTGGTTGAACGCGCGGGAGAACATCGAGTTCGCCCTCAAGGCCGCGGGTCGCACCCGTGGCGAGTGCCGGCGCATCGCCGACGAGCACTTGCAACTGGTGGGCCTGAACGATTACGCCGAGGCCTACCCGAACGAGCTGTCCGGCGGCATGAAGCAGCGCGTGGCCATCGCCCGGGCGCTATCCTACCGGCCGAAGATCCTGCTGATGGACGAGCCCTTCGGCGCGCTGGACGCCATGACCCGCCATCAGATGCAGGAGTTGCTGACGCGCATCTGGGAGCATCATCGCCTGACGGTGATGTTCGTCACCCACGACATCGAGGAGGCGGTCTACCTGTCCGACCGCATCGTGGTGATGGGCCGTGGCCCGGGGCACATCAAGGCCAGCTTCCCCGTCGAACTGGGCCGCCCGCGCCACGAGGAGATGGCGACCAGCACCGCCTTCATCGCGCTGCAGCGCCAGGTCCTCAAGGCGATTCGCGAGGACGAGCGCCAGCCCTAGCGGAGTCGCCCATGAAGATCGTCATCGCCCCGGACTCGTTCAAGGAAAGCCTCGCCGCCGCACAGGTGGCCGAGGCCATCGCGCGAGGCTGGCGAGCGGTGTTCCCGGACGCCGAGTGCCTGCTGCGACCGATGGCCGACGGTGGCGAAGGCACGGTGGACGCGGTGCTGGCGGCATTGGGTGGCGAACGGCGCACCTGCACGGTCAGCGGCCCGCTGGGCACGCCCGTCGAGGCCCATTGGGGCTGGCTCGCGGACGACACCGCAGTGATCGAGATGGCGGCCGCCAGTGGTCTGCATCAGGTGCCCCCGGAGCAGCGCGACATCCTGCGTGCCTGCAGCGCGGGGACCGGTGAGCTGATTCGCCAGGCCCTGGACGCCGGCGCGCAGCGCATCATCCTCGGTCTGGGCGGCAGCGCCACCAACGATGGCGGCGCCGGCCTGCTGCGCGCCCTGGGTGTGCGTCTGCTGGACAGCGCCGGGCAGGCGCTGGCGCCCGGTGGCGCGGCGCTGGCCCAACTGGCGGAAATCGATCTGTCCGGGCTGGACCCGCGCCTTGCCCAGGTGGCGGTGCTGGTCGCGGCGGACGTGGACAACCCGCTGTGCGGCCCGCACGGTGCCTCCGCGGTGTTCGGCCCGCAGAAAGGTGCCAGCCCGGAGCAGGTTTGCCTGCTGGATGCGGCGCTCGCCCATTACGCCGCGCGGATGGCTGCCGCGCTGGGCACGGATCATTCGACCGAGCCGGGTGCGGGCGCGGCCGGCGGTTTGGGCTTTGCGGCGCGCGCCCTGCTGGGTGCCCGCTTCCGACCCGGCATCGAGGTGGTCGCCGAGCTCTGCGGCCTGGCCGACGCCATGCAGGGTGCTGCGCTGGTGATCACCGGCGAGGGTCGCCTGGATGCGCAGACCCTGCACGGCAAGACCCCGCTGGGCGTGGCCCGTATCGCCCGCGCCGCCAGCGTGCCGGTGATCGCCCTGGCCGGCAGCCTGGGCGAGGGCTACCAGCGCCTGTACACCGCCGGCATCACCGCGGCCTTCAGCCTGGTGCCCGGCCCGACCACGCTGGAGCAGGCCTGCACCGATGCGGCCGGTCTGCTGCAGGCCCGCGCCACCGATATTGCCCGACTCTGGCAGGCTGCCCGCCACTGACGCATCCGGGCCACTCCATGGCCCGCTGAGGCACTCTGTCACGCACTCGCACTGCTCCGCTCCGAGCCGAGCGGATACCATGTCGCCCGCCGGCAATCCCCATTCCAGACGCCGGCGCACGCTGGATGTCGAGGAGTCGAACATGACACAGAGGGTTTGGGACCTGCCGCTGCGGCTGTTTCACTGGTTGCTGGTGCTGAGCGTGACGGGTGCGATCGCGACAGGCTTGGCCGGCGGCAACTGGATGAGCTGGCACGCCGATCTGGGCATGCTCGTCGCCGGCCTGCTGGTGTTCCGCCTGCTCTGGGGCCTGCTGGGCTCCACCTATGCCCGCTGGAGCGCCATCGTCAGCGCGCCGCTCGCGATGGGCCGCTACCTGCGCGGCGAATGGCGCGAGCCGGGTCACAACCCGCTGGGCGCGCTGTCCGTGCTGGCCCTGATCGCGGTGCTGATCGCCCAGACGGCAACCGGTCTGCTGGCCTATGACGACATCGCCCTGCGTGGCCCGCTGGCCCGCCTGGTGGACACCGAAACCAGCCTGTGGCTGACCGACATCCACCGCCAGCTGAAGAACCTGCTGATGCTGCTGGTCGGGCTGCATATCCTGGCCATCCTGGCGTATCAGCTGCGGGGCAAGAAACTGGTGCAGGCCATGCTGCATGGCCGTGACACGGAGATGGCACCGGAACAGGCCGCCCGTGGCGGCAGCCTGGTTGCGTTCCTGTTCGCCCTGCTCATCAGCCTGGCGGCGGTCTGGGCGCTGCAGCAGGCGCCACAGTGGCTGGAACCGCCGAAACCGGCCACCCCGCCGCCGGCGTTGAGCTGGTAACGCGGTCGGCGCTTTTTCCGGCCGCCGCAACCTGCACGGGACATCCCAAACAAAAAGGCCGATCGAATGATCGGCCTTTTGCGTAACGCTGCGTTCCGCTTACTTGGCGCGGAAGTTGTCATGGCAGGCCTTGCAGCCGGCACCGACGTCACCGAAGGCCTTGCGGATGCGCGCCTGGTCGCCGCTGGCGGCTTCGCTGGCCAGGGTGTTGGCGGCCTGCACGAACTGGCCGCCGATCTGGCCGGCCTTTTCCAGGTTCTGGAAGAATTCGGGCTTCAGGCGGGTCTTCACCGGGGCCTTGCCCTGCACGCTGTCCGGGCTGTACAGCGCGCCCATGCCGGAGTTGGCCAACGCGGCGATGGCGTTGGCGGAAGCCTGCACCTGGGCGGCGTCGAACGGCACGCTGCCGTCGATGACCTGAGCCTTGATCTTGCCCATGTTCCAGGACATGAACTGGTAACCGGCCTTGCGGTACTGGATCTGGTCCTCAACGCTCAGTTGGGCGTTGGCGGTCAGGCTGGCGGCGGCGAGTACGGCACTCAGGCTGCCGATGACAAGAGCTTTCACGGTGTTCTCCTTTTGGGTAACAGCACGACCCCATGGTCGAAGCGCCAATGGTCGCCTTCCGTCGGGTTGGACACAACCTTCACCTTCGATACCCAGGGGCGTATGGAAACACCCTGCAATAAAAAACCCCGTGGCTTTCGCCACGGGGTTCGCCCGTTTGCACGCAGGCATTTTTTCTTTGTGATCAGCCCTGACGGATCAGGTGATCGAAAGCGCTTAGAGAAGCCTTGGCGCCCTCGCCGACCGCAATCACGATCTGCTTGTACGGCACGGTGGTGACGTCGCCGGCGGCGAACACACCGGGGATGTTGGTCTGGCCCTTGGCGTCGACCACGATCTCGCCGAAGCGGTTCAGCTCGACGGTGCCCTTCAGCCAGTCGCTGTTGGGCAGCAGGCCGATCTGCACGAAGATGCCTTCCAGCTCGACGGTGTGCAGCTGCTCGGTAGTGCGGTCCTTGTAGACCAGGCCGGTCACCTTCTGGCCATCGCCCAGCACCTCGGTGGTCTGCGCCAGGGTGTGGATGGTGACGTTCGGCAGGCTGCGCACCTTGGCCTGCAGCACGGCGTCGGCACGCATGCTTTCACCGAACTCCAGCAGGGTCACGTGGGACACGATGCCGGCCAGGTCGATGGCAGCTTCGACGCCGGAGTTGCCGCCGCCAATCACCGCCACGCGCTTGCCCTTGAACAGCGGGCCGTCGCAGTGCGGGCAGAAGCACACGCCCTTGGCCTTGTACTCGGCCTCGCCCGGCACGTTCATTTCGCGCCAGCGGGCACCGGTGGAGAGGATCACGGTCTTGGCCTGCAGGCGGCCGCCGTTCTCGAATTCCACGGTGTGCAGGCCGTCGGCGCCGGCCGGAATCAGCTTGCTGGCGCGCTGCAGGTTCATGATGTCCACGTCGTACTGCTTGACGTGCTCTTCCAGGGCGCGGGCCAGCTTCGGACCCTCGGTCTCCTTCACGGAGATGAAGTTCTCGATGGACATGGTGTCCAGCACCTGGCCGCCGAAGCGCTCGGCCGCCACGCCGGTACGGATGCCCTTGCGCGCCGCATACACGGCGGCGGAAGCACCCGCCGGGCCGCCACCGACCACCAGCACGTCGAAGGCGTCCTTGGCGTTCATGGTGTCGGCGGCGCGGGAGGCGGCGCCGGTGTCCAGCTTGGCGAGGATCTGCGCGACGTCCATGCGGCCCTGGCCGAACACTTCGCCGTTCAGGTAGATGCTGGGGACGGACATCACCTGGCGGCTTTCGACTTCGTCCTGGAACAGCGCGCCGTCGATGGCGACGTGGCGGATGTTCGGGTTCAGCACGGCCATCAGGTTCAGCGCCTGAACGACATCCGGGCAGTTCTGGCAGGACAGGGAGAAATAGGTCTCGAAGTTGAATTCGCCTTGCAGACCCTTGATCTGTTCGATGACGTCCTGGCTTTCCTTGGACGGATGGCCGCCGACCTGCAGCAGGGCCAGCACCAGGGACGTGAATTCGTGGCCCATCGGCAGACCGGCGAAGGTCAGGCTGATGTTGCCGTTGATGCGGTTCAGGGAGAACGAGGGCTTGCGGGCATCGTTGCCGTCGGTGCGCAGGCTGATCTTGTCGCTCAGACCGGCGATGTCCTGCAGCAGGCCCAGCATCTCCTGGGACTTCGCGCCATCATCGAGGGACGCGACGATCTCGAACGGCTGGGTGACCTTTTCGAGGTAGGCCTTCAACTGGGTTTTAAGATTGGCGTCCAACATGGTGTGCGGTACCCCGTGTAATAAATTCCGGAAACAAAACGCCCGGGCGGATCGCGCCCGGGCGTCGGGCTAGAGGGGAGCCGGTAAAAACTCCCGTAGCGTAAAACGGATGGCAAAGCAGGTCAGCGAAGCCGAGGCAAGGCGCAATCAGGCGAGGGCGCGGAGTTTACGAGCTGTAAATGAGCAGCCCGAGCCTGATTGCAACGCCGCATCGGCGATGCTGAGCGGCTTTGCCGCCGTTTTTAGATCTTGCCAACCAGATCCAGGGACGGAGCCAGAGTGGCTTCGCCTTCCTTCCACTTGGCCGGGCAGACTTCGCCCGGGTGGGAGGCGACGTACTGGGCGGCCTTGACCTTGCGCAGCAGGTCGGAAGCGTCACGGCCGATGCCTTCGGCGGTGATTTCCACGGCCTGGATGATGCCTTCCGGGTCAACGATGAAGGTACCGCGGTTGGCCAGGCCCTGGTCTTCGCGCAGGACTTCGAAGTTGCGGCTGATCTGCATGGTCGGGTCGCCGATCATGGTGTACTGGATCTTGCCGATGGTTTCGGAGCTGTCGTGCCAGGCCTTGTGGGTGAAATGGGTGTCGGTGGACACGGAGTAGATCTCGACGCCCAGCTTCTGGAACTCGGCGTAGTGGTCAGCCACGTCGCCCAGCTCGGTCGGGCAGACGAAGGTGAAGTCGGCCGGGTAGAAGAAGAAGACGGCCCACTTGCCCTTCAGGTCGGCTTCGGTGACTTCGATGAACTTGCCCTGCTTGAACGCTTGAGCTTTGAACGGCTTGATCTGGGTGTTGATAACGGACATTCACTGACTCCTTGGAGGGTGGGTTGCAACGTTTGGATGGGGGCCATCTTAGCCGATTGCCCCACAAGCACTAATTTATTAACTAAATCCTGCTAATAGACTCAGCCAATAACGGCCATCTCATAAAGGATGGGGACAGTCGTCCGACCCTTCAAGCGCTCCGTCCGTCGCGCTTGAACCGCGCCGGCGTTCCGGCGACCCTATGGCCTTGCCGAATCACACCAAGCCGCATGACCCAACCTTCCGTTTCCTCGAACAGGCCGCGCTGGCGCAACCTGGGCATCCTCGCCCTGCTGCTGGCCCTGCTGCTCTGGCCGCTGCATGAGCTTGCCGAACGCTATTACAGCGCGCGTCTGGCCGAGCAGAACCGCCAGACGCTGGACCTCTACGTCGCCAATCTGCTGGGCACGCTGCGCAGCTACGAAACCCTGCCGGGCATACTTGGCAACCTGCCGGTGCTGCGTAATGCGCTGCTGAGCCCGAGCAACAGCGCCTCGCTGGAGCTGGCGAACCACCAGTTGATGCGCCTCAAGCATCAGACCGGCGCGGACGTGATCTACCTGATGCGCGCCGACGGACTGACCATCGCCTCTTCCAACTGGGACCAGCCGGACTCGTTCGTCGGCCGCAACTTCGCCTTCCGCCCCTACTTCCTGGAAGCCATGGACGGGCGCCTGGGACGTTTCTTCGGCCTGGGCAACACCTCCGGCAAGCGCGGCTACTACTTCGGCCAGGCCATCGAGCATGGCCGCGAACGCGTCGGCGTGCTGGTGGTGAAGCTGGACCTGGACCGCACCGAAACCCTGTGGGGCAATTCACCGGAGCGCCTGCTGGTGACCGACAGCCAGGGCGTGGCGATTCTCACCTCCTACCCCGGCTGGCGCTTTCGCACCACGCGGCCGCTGCGTGCCGAGGAGCAAGAGGCCATCGCCCTGCATCGGCCCTACCCGACCCTCGACCTGCAGCAGCTCGAGCTGGACCCGGTGCTCTGGCTGCAGCAGAGCCGCCAGCTGGACGAGATCGGCTGGACGGTAAGCATCCTGACCCCCGCCAGCCAGCTGGATCGCCCGGTACAGAGCATCCTGGCCGGGGGCGGCATCGCCCTGCTGGCGATCCTCGCCCTCTACGGCCTGTGGCTGCAGCGCCAGCGTCACTACCTGGATCGCATCGCACTGAGCACCCGCGCACAGCGCGAGCTGGAGGCGCGGGTGCTGGAGCGCACCCGAGACCTGGAGAGCCTCAACAGCCGCCTCAAGCAGGAAGTGCTGGAGCGCGAGCAGGCCCAGCAGGAGTTGGTGCGCGCCCAGGACGAGCTGGTGCAGGCCGGCAAGCTGTCGGCGCTGGGCACCATGAGCGCCAGCATCAGCCATGAACTCAACCAGCCGCTGGCGGCGATCCGCAGCTACGCCGACAACGCCCGCATCCTGCTCGAGCATCAGCGCCACGACGAGGTGAATGCCAACCTGCAGCAGATCAGCGCGCTGACCGCCCGCGCCGCGTCGATCATTGCCCACCTGCGTGCCTTCGCCCGCCGCGATCGGCATGCCCCGGAGAGCATGGCGCTGCAGCCGGCGCTGGACGACGCCCTGGCCCTGCACGCCCAGCGCCGCCGCACCCTGGACGTCGAGCTGATCCGCGACCTGCCGGATGCGCCGCTGTGGGTGCAGGCCGGCGAGACCCGCCTGCGCCAGGTGCTCAGCAACCTGATTGCCAACGCCCTTGACGCCCTCGCCGAGCGACCACTGCCCCGCAAGCTGTGGATCGCCGCACGCCATGATGAACAGGGCGTGTCCCTGAGCCTGCGCGACAACGGCCGTGGTTTCAGCCAGGAGGCGCTGAATCATGCGCTGGAGCCGTTCTTCACTACCAAGACCAGCACCCAGGGCCTCGGCCTGGGCCTGGCGATCTGTGACAGCCTGATGCGCGCGTTGGGCGGCGAGCTGCAGATCGGCAATCATCCCGAGGGTGGCGCGCAGCTGATCCTGCACCTGCGCCTGGCCGAACCCGGAACCAACCCCTATCCGCCGGAGGATCTGTCCGCATGAGTCCGGAAGCCGCCATCGACAACCAGATCCAGGTCCTGCTGATCGACGACGACCCCCACCTGCGCTTGGCCCTTAGCCAGACCCTGGACCTGGCCGGCCTCAGGGTGCTGGCCCTGGACAACGCGCAAGGCGTCGCCGCGCGCCTGGGTCGCGACTGGCCGGGCGTGGTGGTCAGCGACATCCGCATGCCCGGCCTGGATGGCCTGCAGCTGCTGGCGCAGATCCACGAGCGCGACCCGGAGCTGCCGGTGCTGCTGATCACCGGCCACGGCGATGTGCCGCTGGCCGTGCAGGCCATGCGCGCCGGCGCCTACGACTTCCTGGAGAAGCCCTTCGCCAGCGAACAGCTGCTGGAGAGCGTGCGCCGCGCCCTCGACCTGCGCCGCCTGGTGCTGGACAACCGCAGCCTGCGCCTGGCCCTGGCCGACCGCCAGCAGCTGGACGTGCGACTGCTTGGCCGCTCACCGGTGATGCAGCGCCTGCGCGACCAGATCGCCGCGCTGGCCGCCACCTCCGCCGACGTGCTGATCCTCGGCGAAACCGGCGCCGGCAAGGAAGTGGTGGCGCGCGCCCTGCACGACTTGTCCGCCCGCCGCGACGGCCCGTTCGTGGCCATCAACGCCGGCGCGCTGGCCGAGTCGGTGGTGGAAAGCGAGCTGTTCGGCCACGAGGCTGGCGCCTTTACCGGCGCCGCCAAGCGGCGCATCGGCAAGTTCGAGCACGCCAGCGGCGGCACCCTGTTCCTCGATGAGATCGAGAGCATGAGCCTGGACGTACAGGTCAAGCTGCTGCGCCTGCTGCAGGAGCGTGTAGTGGAACGCATGGGCTCCAACCAACTGATTCCCCTGGATATCCGGGTCATCGCCGCCACCAAGGAAGACCTGCGCCAGGCGGCGGACCAGGGGCGCTTCCGCGCCGACCTCTATTACCGCCTGAACGTCGCGCCGCTGAAGATCGCCCCGCTGCGTGAGCGTGGCGAGGATGCCCTGCTGCTGTTCGAGCATTACGCCAGCGCCGCCAGCCAGCGCCATGGCCTGCCGGTGGTACCGCTCAGCGCCGCGCAGCGCGCCCAGCTGCTGCGCCACACCTGGCCGGGCAACGTGCGGGAGCTGCAGAACACCGCGGAGCGCTTCGCCCTCGGCCTGGGCCTGGGCCTGGAGGTCGAGACACCGGGGCCGGCGACCGGCACGCCGGGCGGCCTCAGCGAACAGGTGGAAGCCTTCGAGCGCGCGCTGATCGCGGCCGAACTGGCGCGTCCGCACAATTCTCTGCGCAGCCTGGCCGAAGCGCTGGGCATTCCACGCAAGACGCTGCACGATAAGCTTCGCAAGCACGGCCTGGCAGTTCACGACGCTGGCGGGAATCCGCCAGAAGCTCTCGACTGACCGGCGGAAACCCGCCAAAAGTCGCCTGTCATGCAGCCTGCGCCGCCTTCCCTGTAGTCCGCCCGCAGGGGCACTACAGGATTGCGGGTATTTGGCATACCAATTGCTAGTCGCCTTGTCGCCGTTTTCGGTCCAAGCTCTGCCCGTGTTCGCGTCGAGAAGTTCCAACAACCAGACGCGAGCATGGCTGACCGAGTTCAGCGTCATCGCCTAGCGATACACACAACAAAGAGGATGTACCCAACCATGTTCAAGCTAACTGCCAAGGCTGTCGCCTGCGCACTGTCCCTGAGCGTCGCCGGGCTGGTCCACGCGGCCGATCCGATCACCATCAAGTTCTCCCACGTCGTGGCGGAAAACACCCCGAAGGGTCAGGGCGCGCTGATGTTCAAGCGTCTGGCCGAAGAGCGCCTGCCGGGCAAGGTGAAGGTCGAGGTCTACCCGAACTCCTCGCTGTACGGTGACGGCAAGGAAATGGAAGCGCTGCTGCTGGGTGACGTACACATCATCGCCCCGTCGCTGGCCAAGTTCGAGCACTACTCCAAGGCCATCCAGATCTTCGACCTGCCGTTCCTGTTCGACGACATCGAAGCCGTTGACCGCTTCCAGAAGAGCGAAGGCGGCCAGAAGCTGCTGGCTTCCATGCAGGACAAGGGCATCACCGGCCTGGGCTACTGGCACAACGGCCTGAAGCAGCTGTCCGCCAACAAGAAGCTGGTCGAGCCGAAGGACGCCCGCGGCCTGAAGTTCCGCGTACAGGCTTCCGCCGTGCTGGACGAGCAGTTCAAGGCGCTGAAGGCCAACCCGCGCAAGATGAGCTTCGCCGAGGTCTACCAGGGCCTGCAGACCGGCGTGGTCAACGGTGCCGAGAACCCGTACTCGAACATCTACTCGCAGAAGATGCACGAAGTGCAGAAGTACATCACCGAGTCCAACCACGGCCTGCTGGACTACATGGTGATCACCAACACCAAGTTCTGGGAAGGCCTGCCGGCTGACGTGCGCACCGAACTGCGCAGCATCATGGACGAGGTGAGCGTCGAGGTTAACCGCCTGGCCTACGAGCTGAACGAAGGCGACAAGCAGCGCATCCTGGCTGCCGGCACCACCGAAATCATCACCCTGACTCCCGAGCAGCGTGCCAAGTGGCGTGAAGCCATGCAGCCGGTGTGGAAGAAGTTCGAAGGCGAAATCGGCGCCGACCTGATCAAGGCCGCCCAGGCCTCCAACCAGAAGTAAGCCTTCTGGCCCAGCGGGCACGCTTCGGCGTGCCCGCTCCGATGCCGCGGGACCTGCGGTAATAACAAGACTGAAAACTGCCAGGTACGGCTTCTGGTCGCTCTCGCGACGTTTGTTCAACCCATCGGGAGATGTCATCCATGAACGCCCTGCGGCGCATCTGGGACCACTTCGAGGAGATGTTCATCGCATTTCTCCTCGGCGCCATGACGCTGGTGACCTTCGTCTATGTCGCGCTCAACAACCTGTACACCATGTTCTACTGGTTCGCCGAGAAAATGCCGAGCCTGGAAGACTTTTGGTTCAATGTCGGCGACGCCATCCTGTCCATGGCCCAGGCCATGACCTGGAGCAACGCGCTGACCAAGGCGCTGTTCGCCTGGCTGATCTTCTTCGGCATCGCCTACGGCGTGCGCACCGCCGGCCATATCGGCGTCGACGCCATCGTCAAGCTGTTCAAGCACAAGACCCAGCGCGCCATCGGCATCGTTGCCTGCCTGATCTGCCTGGGCTATGCCGGCCTGCTGGCCGAGTCCAGCATGGAGTGGGTGGCCACCCTGATGAAGGCGCAGATCGGCGCCGAGGATCTGGGCCACTTCGGCATCATGCAGTGGCACATCGCACTGATCGTGCCGCTGGGTTTCACCCTGTGTTTCATCCGCTTCTTTGAAATCTTCGTGCGCATCCTGCGCGGCCAGCAGACCGGCCTGGGCCTGGCTGACGAGGCCGCCGAAGCGGCACATCTGGCACAGCACGACGACACCGAGGAGCGCAAGTAATGTCCATCCTGTTCCTGTTCGCCGTCCTCTTCGCGCTGATGTTCGTCGGCGTGCCGATCGCCGTGTCCCTCGGCCTGGCCGGCTCGCTCACCATCATGATCTTCAGCGAGGACTCGGTCCGTTCGCTGGCCATCAAACTGTTCGAAACGTCCGAGCACTACACCCTGCTGGCCATTCCGTTCTTCCTCCTGGCCGGCGCCTTCATGACCACCGGTGGCGTGGCCCGCCGCTTGATCGACTTCGCCAACGCCTGCGTCGGCCACATCCGTGGCGGCCTGGCCATCGGCGCAGTGCTGGCGTGCATGCTGTTCGCCGCACTGTCCGGCTCCTCGCCGGCCACCGTGGCCGCCGTGGGCTCCATCGCCATCGCCGGCATGGTGCGCTCCGGTTATCCACAGGCGTTCGGCGCCGGCATCGTCACCAACGCCGGCACCCTGGGCATCCTGATTCCGCCGTCGGTGGTGATGGTGGTGTACGCCGCCGCCACCGAACAGTCGGTGGGCAAGCTGTTCGTCGCCGGCGTGATCCCCGGCGCCCTGCTCGGCCTGGCGCTGATGGTGGCCATCTACATCGTCGCGGTGAAGAAGAACCTGCCGGCCATGCCTCGCGCTTCGCTGCGCCAGTGGCTGAGCACCGGCCGCAAGGCGCTGTGGGGCCTGCTGCTGATGGTGATCATCCTCGGCGGCATCTACTCCGGCATGTTCACCCCCACTGAAGCCGCCGCCGTGGCCGCCGTCTACTCGGCGTTCATCGCGATCTTCGTGTACAAGGACCTGACGATCAAACAGGTCCCGCAGGTGATCCTGGAGTCCGGCAAGCTGAGCATCATGCTGATGTTCATCATCGCCAACGCCATGCTGTTCGCCCACGTGCTGACCACCGAGCAGATTCCGCAGCAGATCACCGCCTGGGTGGTCGAGCTGGGCCTGCAGCCCTGGCAGTTCCTGCTGGTGGTTAACATCGTGCTGCTGATCGCCGGCGCCTTCATGGAGCCGTCCGCGGTGATCCTGATCCTGGCGCCCATCCTGTTCCCCATCGCCGTGGAGCTGGGCATCGATCCGATCCACCTGGGCATCATCATGGTGGTGAACATGGAGATCGGCCTGATCACGCCACCGGTGGGCCTCAACCTGTTCGTCACCTCGGCGGTGACCGGCATGACCGTACCGCAGGTGATCCGCGCCGCCATGCCCTGGCTGTGCCTGCTGCTGGTCTTCCTGGTGATCATCACCTACGTGCCGGCCGTCTCCCTGGCGCTGCCGAACTGGCTGGGCATGCCGTAAGGCGCTTCACCCTCTCCCCAGCCCCTCTCCCATCAGGGGAGAGGGGAAACCCAACCGAAAGCCCGGCCCCGCGCCGGGCTTTCGCGTTTCTGCCGCCCGGCGGGGAACTCCGACCAATGGGTGACATCCGTGACTTCATGGTCAGACACTGCGTCAAGCAAGGCAGTCCACAAGAACGTGCCTCGTCGTCTGCAGGCGCGACAAATTCCCGGTCAGCGCGTCCCACCGCGCCGACCCTTTGCGTGAGGAGTATCCCGGGTCATGTCTCGCTTACCTGTCATAGTCGGTTTCGGTGGTTACAACTCGGCCGGACGCAGCTCGTTCCATCACGGCTTCCGGCGCATGGTCATCGAATCCCTGGACAGCGAAACCCGCCAGCAGACCCTGGCAGGCCTGGCGGTGATGATGAGGCAGGTGAGCTACAGCGAAGGCGCCTACCGTGACGCCGACGGACTGATCATCACCCCGGCCGAAATCGAACAGCGCTTCGGCGCATACATCCTCGAGCACACCCTGATCCGCCGCATCGAGAAGCAGCACCTGGATGTCGACGCCGCACACTGGCAGAAGAGCCTGGTGCTGGACAGCGTCGAGGGCCAGCCGCTGAGCTTCGTCACCAGCCGCAAGCAGCTGCCCGAGCCGCTGCCGGCCAACTGGACGGTGGAACCGCTGTCCGGCAGCCAGGTGCGGGTTTTCCTGCAGGGCAGCTGCGAGGTCAAGGTGGACAGCTACCGGCCGCTGCCGGTGAAATCCGCCGGCCAGCTGCCGACCGGCTTCGAGCCGGGTGAGCTGTACAACTCCCGGTTTCACCCGCGCGGCCTGCAGATGACCATCGTTGGCATGACCGACGCATTGCGCTCGATCGGCATCGACTGGGAACGCATCACCGCCAGCGTGGCGCCGGACGAGATCGCCGTGTACGCCGGCAGCATCATGAGCCAGCTGGACGAGAACGGTTATGGCGGCCTGATGCAGGCGCGCCTGAAGGGCGGCCGGGTCACCTCCAAGCAGCTGCCGCTGGGCCTGAACACCATGCCGGCGGACTTCATCAACGCCTACGTGCTGGGCAGTGTCGGCAGCACCGGCGCCATGTCCGGCGCGTGTGCGACCTTCCTGTACAACCTGCAGAAGGGCATCGATGCCATCCAGAGCGGCCGCGCCCGCGTGGCGGTGGTCGGCAACAGCGAGGCGCCGATCACCGTCGAGTGCATCGACGGCTACGGCGCGATGAGCGCCCTGGCCACCGAGGAAGGCCTGCGCCACATCGAAGGCAGGGACGAGGTGGACTTCCGCCGCGCCAGTCGCCCGTTCGGCGAGAACTGCGGCTTCACCCTGGCCGAGTCCTGCCAGTTCGTGGTGCTGATGGACGATGCCCTGGCGCTGGAGCTGGGTGCCGACATCCACGGCGCCACGCCGGAAGTGTTCGTCAACGCGGACGGTTTCAAGCGCTCCATCTCCGCCCCCGGCCCGGGCAACTACCTGACCCTGGCCAAGGCCGTGGCCAGCGCCATGCAGCTGGTCGGCGAGGACGGCGTGCGCCAGCGCAGCTTCGTGCATGCGCACGGCTCCAGCACCCCGGCCAACCGGGTCACCGAATCCGAGCTGATCGACCGCATCGCCGCAGCCTTCGGCATCCAGGACTGGCCGGTAGCGGCCGTGAAGGCCTATGTCGGCCACTCCCTGGCCCCGGCCAGCGCCGACCAGCTGGTGGCTGCGCTGGGCACCTTCAAGTACGGCATCATCCCCGGCATCAAGACCATCGACCGCGTGGCCGATGATGTGCATCAGCAGCGCCTGCGCATCGCCACCCGCGACCTGCAGCTGGGCGAGCAGGCGATGGACGTCTGCTTCCTCAACTCCAAGGGCTTCGGCGGCAACAACGCCAGCGCCTACGTGCTGGCGCCCCACGTGGTCGAGCGCATGCTGCGCAAGCGCCACGGCGAGGCGGCCTTCGCCGCCTACCAGGAGCGCCGCGAGGCCACCCGCGCCGCCGCCAGCGCCTACGACCAGCAGGCCCTGCGCGGCCAGCTCGACGTGCTCTACCGCTTCGGCGAGGAAATGATCGACGAGCACGCCCTGCAGATCGACGACCAGGGCGTGCAGGTCCCCGGTTTCGCCTTGCCGGTGCGCTACTCCGCCAAGAATCCCTACCGGGACATGGTGGAGTAACCTGCCCGTAGGGTGGACAACGCCTTCCTTGTCCACCATGGCCCCGGCACGGGGCCCGGCACCAACAAAAACGCCGCCCCGAGGGGCGGCGTTTTGCATTGCAACGAAGCAATCAGCCCTGTGGCTCGTCGGCCAGCCAGCCGCCGCCGAGGGCCTTGTACAGGTCCACCTCGCTGACCAGCTGCGCCAGGCGGTCGCCGATCAGTTGCTGGCGCGCCGCGAACAGCTGGCGCTGGGCGACCAGCAGGTTCAGGTAGCTGTCCACCCCGCCCCGGTAGCGACGATCGGCGAGCTGGTAGTACTCCTCACTGGCTGCAAGCAGGTTGCGCTGCGCGTTTACCTGATCGCTGTAAGTGGCACGCGCGGCCAAGCCGTCGGCCACTTCGCGGAAGCCTACCTGGATGGCCTTCTCGTACTGCGCCACCTGGATGTTCTTCGCCACTTCGGCATAGTCGCGGTTGGCGCGCAGGCGGCCGGCGTTGAAGATCGGCACGCTGATGCTCGGTGTGAAGCTCCAGTAGTCCGCATCCGAGCTGAACAGATCGGACAGCTCGCCGCTGGCGAAGCCGGCCGCACCGGTCAGCCCGATGCGCGGGAAGAACGCCGCCCGCGCCGCACCGATGTTGGCATTGGCGGCGCGCAGCTGGTGTTCGGCCTGCAGGATGTCCGGGCGATTCCGCAACAGGTCCGAGGGCAGGCCGGCCGGCACTTCGGCCAGCAGGTCGCTCTCCAGGGCAGTCGCCTCCAGCAGCTCTTCGGGCACTGGGCCACCGAGCAGTTGGGTCAGGGCGTTGCGGTCCTGGGCCACCAGGCGGCTGTACACCGATACGGCACCACGGGTGCTTTCTACGGCGGTTTTGGCCTGGCTCAGGTCCAATGCCGAGGCGACGCCCACGTCGAAGCTGCGCTGGGTCAGCGCCAGGCTTTCCTCGTAGGTCTTCAGCGTGTCGCGGGCCACCTGCAGCAGGGCCTGGTCGGCCTGCAGCGCGAGCCAGGCGTTGGCCACCGAGGCCACCAGGCTGATCTTCGCGCTGCGCTGCGCCGCCTCGCTGGCGAAGTACTGCTCCAGCGCCTGGTCACGCAGGCTGCGCACCCGGCCGAACAGGTCCAGCTCCCAGGACAGCCCCAGGGTGGCGCTGTACTGGGTGCTGGTGCCAGCGGCCAGCGGATTAACCGTTTCGGGCGTATGGCTGCGGCTCATGGCGGCATCGGCGCTGACACCCGGGAACAGGTCGGCGCGCTGGACACGGTACTGGGCGCGGAACGCCTCGACGTTGAGGGTGGCGATGCGCAGGTCGCGGTTGTTCTCCAGGGCAATGCCGATCAGCTGCTGCAGACGGGCATCGCGGAAGAACCCCTGCCAGCCCAGCTCGGCGGCCGGCACGTTGGCTACCTGGCCGGCGTCGGCCTGCAGCGCGGCCGGGGTCCAGCGCTCCGGCAACCCCGATTCGGGGCGCTGGTAGTCGGGAGCCAGGGAGCAGCCTGCAAGCGCTGCCGCCAGCGCCAGTGTCAATGCGGACTTCTTCATCGTGCCTCTCCGTTGCGCTCAGTCTTGCGCGGGGTCTTGAACAGCGCGGTCACCCCGACAAAGAACAGGGGCACCCAGAAAATCACCAGCACGGTGGCGGTGAGCATCCCGCCGACCACGCCGGTCCCGATGGAATGCGCGCTGCCGGCACCCGCACCCGTGGCCAGGGCCAGCGGCACCACGCCCATGGTGAAGGCCAGCGAGGTCATGACGATCGGACGCAGACGCATGCGGCAGGCTTCCACCGCCGCGTCGACCAGGTCCATGCCCTGGTCGTAGAGGTCCTTGGCGAACTCGACGATCAGGATGGCGTTCTTGGCGGTCAGGCCGATGGTGGTCAGCAAGCCCACCTGGAAGAACACGTCGTTGGTCAGGCCGCGTCCCAGGGTGAACAGCACGGCACCGATCAGGCCCAGCGGCACCACCAGCATGACCGCGAACGGGATCGACCAGCTCTCGTACAGGGCGGCCAGGGCCAGGAACACCACCAGCAGCGCCAGGCCGAGCAGGATGGGCAGCTGGCTGCCGGACATGCGCTCTTCGAACGACAGGCCGGTCCAGCTGATGCCGATGCCGTTGGGCAACTGGGCGGCGATCTCCTCGATGGCCGCCATGGCGTCACCGGTGCTGTAGCCCGGCGCGGCGCCGCCCTGGATCTGGATGGATTCCACACCGTTGTAGCGCGACAGCTTCGGCGAGCCGTAGGTCCAGGTACCGGTGGCGAAGGCGCTGAACGGCACCATCTCGCCCTTGTTGTTGCGGATGTACCACTTGTCCAGGTCTTCCGGGTTCATGCGCGCATGCGCCTCGCCCTGCATGAACACCTTCTTCACCCGACCGCGGTCGATGAAGTCGTTCACATAGGCCGAACCCCAGGCGATGGACAGGGTGTTGTTGATGTCGTTCATCGACAGGCCAAGCACCTGCGCCTTCTCGTCGTCGATGAGGATCTGGTACTGCGGTTCGTCGTTAAGGCCGTTGGGCCGCACACCGACCAGGGCCGGGTGCTGCGCGGCCATGCCGAGCAACTGGTTACGGGCGTTCATCAGCGCCTCGTGGCCGAGACCCGCCATGTCCTGCAGGTAGACGTCGAAGCCCGAGGCGTTGCCCAGTTCGATCACCGACGGCGGGACGATGGCGAAGGCCATGGCGTCGCGGTATTGGAAGAAGCGAGCCTGGGCGCGCTGCTGCAGCGCGAACACCGCGTCCTTGGCTTCGGGACGCTTGGCCCAGTCCTTCAGACCGACGAACATCATAGCGGCGTTCTGGCCACGACCGGCGAAGCTGAAGCCTTGCACGCTCATCACGCCTTCCACCGCATCGGCTTCTTCGGTGAGCAGGTAGTCGCGCATCTGGTCGACCATCTTCTCGGTGCGCTCGAAGGACGCACCTACCGGCGCGACCACCTGGACGAACATCACGCCCTGGTCTTCCGGCGGCAGGAACGCGGCCGGCACGCGGAAGAACAGCACGCCCACGGCCACCACGATGGCGACCCAGATACCCAGGAACGACCAGCGGTTGCGCAGCACGCGCCGCACGCCACCCTCGTAGGTGTGCACGCCGTTTTCGAAGGTGCGGTTGAACCAGCCGAAGAAGCCGCGCTTCGCTTCATGATGGCCCTTGGCGATTGGCTTGAGCAGGGTCGCGCAGAGTGCCGGGGTGAAGATCAGCGCCACCAGCACCGACAGCGTCATGGCCGAGGCGATGGTGATGGCGAACTGGCGGTAGATCACGCCCACGGAACCGGCCATGAAAGCCATCGGCACGAACACGGCGGACAGCACGATGCCGATACCCACCAGCGCGCCCTGGATTTGCCCCATGGACTTGCGTGTCGCCTCGCGGGGCGGCAGGCCGTCCTCGACCATCACCCGCTCGACGTTTTCCACTACCACGATGGCGTCGTCCACCAGCAGGCCGATGGCCAGCACCATGGCGAACATGGTCAGGGTGTTGACGCTGTAGCCGAACAGATACAGCACGC
Source organism: Pseudomonas sp. RL (assembly GCF_000647775.1). Classification (NCBI taxonomy): domain Bacteria; kingdom Pseudomonadati; phylum Pseudomonadota; class Gammaproteobacteria; order Pseudomonadales; family Pseudomonadaceae; genus Pseudomonas; species Pseudomonas sp. RL. The sequence continues at coordinate 42,732 of NZ_JBOY01000008.1, forward strand.
CGAAGGTACCCAGCAGGACCACCGGTACCGCCAACGTGGGGATCAGCGTGGCGCGGAAGTTCTGCAGGAACAGGTACATCACCAGGAACACCAGCACGACGGCCTCGAACAGGGTCATCACCACGCTGGAGATGGACGCCGAGATCACCGGGGTGGTATCGAACGGATACACGACTTCCATGCCTTCAGGCAGGAACGGCTCCAGGCGCGAGATGGTGTCGCGCACCGCTTCGGCGGTGGCCAGGGCGTTGGCGCCGGTGGCCAGGGTAATGGCGATACCCGTGGCCGGCTTGCCGTTGTACTTGGCGGAGATATTCTCACGCATGGCGCCCATTTCGACGCGCGCCACATCGCTCAGCCGCACCTGGGAGCCATCCTGGTTCACCTTGAGCAGGATGTTGCGAAACTCTTCCGGGCTCTGCAGGCGGGTCTTGCCGATGATGGTGGCGGTCAGTTGCTGGCCGGGAACCGCCGGCAGGCCACCGAGCTGGCCGGTGGAGACCTGCACGTTCTGCGCCTTGATGGCGTTGCTGACGTCCATGGGCGTCAGCGCGAAGCTCACCAGCTTGGCCGGATCGAGCCAGATACGCATGGAGTAGGAAGAGCCGAACACGGTGAAGTCACCCACGCCCGGGGTCCGCGACAGCGGATCCTGGATGTTGGAAATCACGTAGTCGGACAGGTCGATGTTGCTGTAGCGGCCATCGCTGGACACCAGCGCCACCACCATCAGGAAGCCACCAGCCGCCTTGGTGACGCGGATACCCTGCTGCTGCACTTCCATCGGCAGCAGCGGGGTGGCCAGCTGCAGCTTGTTCTGCACCTGAACCTGGGCGATGTTCGGGTCGGTGCCCTGCTCGAAGGTAATCTTGATCGAGCCGGTGCCGTCGTTGTTGGCTTCGGCGGACATGTAACGCATGCCATCCAGGCCGCTCATCTGCTGTTCGATGACCTGAATGACGGTGTCCTGCACGGTCTGCGCCGAGGCGCCCGGGTAGACGAGACTGATGTTCACCGAGGGCGCGGCGATGCTCGGGTACTGACTGACCGGCAACTGCAGCAGCCCTAGACCGCCGGCGAGCATGACCACCAGGGCGATCACCCAGGCGAAGATTGGGCGGTCAATGAAGAAATTAGGCATGACGAATATCCCTGGGCCGACTTACTGTTGGTTGGCAGTGAGGTTACCGGCCTGCTTGGTCTGCACTGAGATACCGGGCTGGATGTACTGCAGGCCTTCAGTGATCAGCCGGTCGCCCGGCTTGAGACCGGCGCTGACCAGCCAGCGGTTGCCTACGGCACGCTCGGCCTCGACGATGCGCGCCTCGACCTTGCCTTCCATGTTCACCACCATGGCCATCGGGCGACCGCGCGGGTCGCGGGCGATGCCCTGCTGGGGGGCCAGGATGGCGTTTTCCAGCACGCCGCTGACCAGTTCAGCCTTCACGAACATGCCCGGCAGCAGCAGCTTGTCCGGGTTGGGGAACAGCGCGCGCAGGGTCACCGAACCGGTGCTGGCGTCCACGCTGACTTCGGAGAACTCCAGCTTGCCGGTGTGGGCGTAGGTGCTGCCGTCTTCCAGCTTGAGGCTGACCTGGGCAGCGTTCTCGCCGGCCTTCTGCAGGCGGCCAGCGGCCAGATCCTTGCGCAGGCGCAGCAGTTCCGAGCTGGGCTGGGTCACGTCGACGTAGATGGGGTCGAGCTGCTGGATAGTGGCCAGCGGCTGGGCCTGGCCGTTGCTGACCAGCGCGCCCTCGCTCACCGAGGAGCGACCGATGCGGCCATCGATCGGCGCCAGCACCTTGGTGTAACGCACATTGATGCGCGCTTGTTCGAGGTTGGCCTGGGCCTGCAGGTAGGCGGCACGCGCCTCGTCATGAGCCTGCTGGCTGACCGCCTTGTCCTTGACCAGCGCGGCATAGCGCTCGGCCAGCGAGCGGGTGGAAGCCAGGGTGGCTTCGGCGCTCTTCAGGGTGGCTTCGTACACGGCGGCGTCGATCTGGTACAGCTGCTGGCCGGCCTTGACCTCGCTGCCTTCCTCGAACAGACGCTTCTGGATGATGCCGTTGACCTGCGGACGCACCTCGGCGCTGCGATAGGCGGCGGTACGGCCCGGCAACTCGGTGGTCAGCGCGTAGGGCTTGGCTTCCAGAGTAACAATGCCGACCAGCGGAGCCGGAGCGGCACCGGCTCCCTGGGCGGGCGCCTGTTCCTTGCAGGCAGCCAGCATTGACGCAATGGCGAATACGGGAATCAGAGCCACATGGGCGGGCTTGATCGACATGGACAACCTCGTGAGGGTGGAAAGCGAAGACGCGGGAAGAGAACGGAGGGTCTCCCGCTCTCTGCGGCACGTTGAAATTGACGGCGCAATATACTTACATCCATGATTGTTTGTAAATAAGACTAGTCCTTTCCAAATATTGCCCCGCACGCCGCTGCGCACGCGGAAGGCAGAGCACTTGCGACCATGGCCCGACGCACCCGAGAAGAAGCCCTAGCCACCCGTCAGCAGATCCTGGATGCCGCGGAAATCTGCCTCTACGAGCGGGGGCTTTCGCGTACCTCAATGGCGGATATCGCGCAGGCGGCGAACATCAGCCGCGGCGCCGTGTATTGGCACTTCGAGAACAAGGATCAGGTCTTCCAGGCACTGCTGGAAAACCGCAGCCTGCTACTCGCCGACCTGGAGGCCACCACGCGCGACCCCGACACCCAGGATCCCCTGGGCCACATTCACCTGTTGCTGACTCGCCTGTTTCAGCTCTCGGCCCGGGACACCCAGTTCCGGCGCCTCAACGAGATCCTGCTGTTTCGCTGCGAGTACACCGATGCAGACTGCAGCCTGGGGCAGTTCCTGCCCGCCGCTGTGCGGGAATGCCACGGCATCATTGCCCAGGCGTTGGCCAATGCCGTCGACAAGGGTCAGCTACCCACCACCCTCGACCTGCCGACCGCGGCGCGTACGCTGCATGCCTGCGTTTCGGGCCTGATTCGCGAATGGCTGCTGTTGCCCGACGGCTACGACCTGCACCAGGAAGCCGAGCGCCTGGCCAGCAGTTGCCTGGACATGCTGCGCCTGAGCCCGGCGCTGCGGCTGACACCCTGAAATGCAAAACGCCGGCGCAAGGCCGGCGTTCTTTGCATCGGGCAGCGCTTACTTGCGCACGCCTTCCACGGTGAGGATCAGCTCGACGTTCTCGCTCTGCGGGCCGAGGTCCATCTTGATGCCGAAGTCTTTCATCTTGATGTTGGCGGTGCCCTCGAAGCCGGCACGGTAACCGCCCCACGGGTCCTTGCCTTCGCCAAGGAACTTGGCGGCGATCACCACCGGCTTGGTCACGCCGTTCAGGGTCAGGTCGCCGGTGATGTTGGCGGTGCCCTCGCCGGTGGATTCCACGCGGGTGGAGGTAAAGGTCGCGGTCGGGTGCTTGTCGACGTTCAGGAAGTCGCCGCTGCGCAGGTGCTTGTCACGCTCGGCATGGTTGGTGTCCACGCTGGCGGTCTTCAGGGTCACGTTCACCTTGCTGGCTTCCGGACGGGCTGCGTCGAAGCTGAAGCTACCGTCGAAGTCCTTGAAGGTGCCATAGATCCAGCTGTAGCCCAGGTGGCTGATCTTGAAATTGACGAAAGCGTGCTGGCCCTGCTTGTCGATCGCGTAGTCGGCAGCCATGGCCTGGCCGGCGAACAGGGCGGCGCCCAGGGTCAGTGCGGTGAAGGTCTTCTTCAGCATGGGAAATGCTCCTTGATGAAATATCAGTACTTGGCGCGGCCAAACATGCGCCGCAGGGTGTCGTCACGATCGATGAAGTGGTGCTTGAACGCGGCAAGGGCGTGCAACGCGGCGAGAATCACCAGCGCCCAGGCAGCGTAGAAGTGCACGTCGCCCGCCAGGTCTTCCTGGCGCGGGATACCGGTGACCAAGGCCGGCACCTCGAACCAGCCAAACACGCTGATCGGCCGGCCATCGGCCGTGGAAATCAGGTAGCCCGAGAGCATCACCACGAACAGGCCGGCATACAGGGTCAGGTGGCCGGCCGTGCTGGCCAGGCGCACCAGCGGAGTGTGGGTAGGCAGGGCCGCCGGCGGCGGGCTGAGCCAGCGCCAGACCAGTCGCAGCACCATCACCGCCAACAGGATCAGGCCGACACTCTTGTGGATGTCCGGCGCCGTGCGGTACCACTGGCTGTAATAGTTCAGCCCGCGCATCCACAGGCCGAGCGCGAACAGCCCCACCACCGTCAGGGCCACGCCCCAGTGCAGCAGGATGCTGGTCAGGCCGTAATTGCGGGATGAATTTCGCCACTGCATGGCGATCCTCCTTGTTTCTGAATGAACGTAAGACTACCGACAAACCTATCGGGGAAAAGCGAATTTTTTCGCTTCAACCCATCGAACCAGCCGATAAGAACACTGCCCCAGACTTCGTGCTAGGCTCGCCAGGTTTTTTCGCAGGGGGAACCGAACCGATGAGCCTGAACGACCACTGGATGCAACGCGACCTGGCGACCCTCTGGCATCCCTGCACGCAGATGAAGGACCACGAACAGTTGCCGCTGATCCCGATCCGTCGGGGCGAGGGCGTCTGGCTGGAAGATTTCGACGGCAAGCGTTACCTGGACGCAGTCAGCTCCTGGTGGGTCAATGTGTTCGGCCACGCCAACCCGCGCATCGGCGAGCGCATCAAGGCGCAGGTCGACACGTTGGAACACGTGATGCTCGCCGGCTTCAGCCACCAACCGGTGATCGAGCTGTCCGAGCGCCTGGTGCGCCTGGCGCCTCCCGGCCTGGCGCGGGTGTTCTACGCCGACAACGGCTCCTCGGGCATCGAGGTGGCGCTGAAGATGAGCTTCCACTACTGGCGCAACGCCGGGCAGCCGGGCAAGCAGCGCTTCGTCACCCTGACCAACAGCTACCACGGCGAGACCGTGGCGGCCATGTCGGTGGGTGACGTGGCGCTGTTCACCGAAACCTACCGGCCGCTGCTGCTCGACACCCTCAAGGTGCCCAGCCCGGACTGCTGGCATCGCGCCCCCGGGGTGGACTGGGAAACCCACTCGCGGCAGATGTTCAGTCACATGGAACGCACCCTGGCCGAGCATCACCACGAGATCGCCGCCGTGATCGTCGAGCCGCTGATCCAGGGCGCGGGCGGCATGCGCATGTATCACCCGATCTATCTGACCCTGCTGCGCGAGGCCTGTGACCGCCATGGCGTGCACCTGATCGCCGACGAGATCGCCGTCGGCTTCGGCCGCACCGGCACACTGTTCGCCTGCGAGCAGGCCGGCATCACGCCGGATTTCCTGGTGCTGTCCAAGGCGCTCACCGGTGGCTATCTGCCGATGGCCGCCGTGCTGACCACCGATACGGTGTACCAGGCCTTCTACGACGACTACCCGACCCTGCGCGCCTTCCTGCATTCGCACACCTATACCGGCAACCCGCTGGCCTGCGCCGCCGCGCTGGCCACGCTGGACATCTTTGAGCAGGACAACGTGATCGAGGCCAACCGCGCGCTGGCCGCGCACATGGGCCGCGCCTGCGCGCACCTGGCCGAGCATCCGCAGGTGGGTGAAGTGCGCCAGACCGGCATGGCCCTGGCCATCGAGCTGGTCGCGGACAAAGCCTCGAAGACCCCCTATCCGTGGCAGGAGCGACGCGGCCTGGCGGTTTACCGCCACGCCCTGCAACGCGGCGCGCTGCTGCGCCCCCTGGGCAACGTGGTGTACCTGCTGCCGCCCTATGTGATCACGCCCGAGCAGATCGATTTCCTGGCCGAGGTGGCCGGTGAAGGCATCGACCTGGCCACCCGCACCGCCGTCAGCGTGGCCGTGCCGGCCGGCGCGCCGGCGGAGTTTCGCGATCCGGGGTAGCGGGGTGCGGCGATAAAAGCTCGCGGACAAGTCCGCTCCCACGAAAAGCGGTGCGCGGCCCGGACCTGCGGGAGCGAATTCCTTCGCGAGCGTTTGGCCGGGCACACACCGCAACGGCAACCAAATACAGAGTTGTCCGCCCGATGGCTGCCCGGGTGCTTTAAGCTTGCCACCTTCCATTGGCTACCCCCGCACCTTCCCATGCGCCTTTCCCGCTTCTTCATTGATGCCCCGCTCTCCCTCGGCCGCCATGAGCTGCCCGAGGCCCAGGCCCACTACATTGGACGCGTGCTGCGCCTGGCGCCGGGCGCCGCGGTGCAGCTGTTCGACGGCAGTGGCCGGGAGTACCTCAGCGAGCTGGTCGAGGTGGGCAAGAAGAGCGTCAGTGTGGAGCTGCACGAGGCCTTCGACGGACTGGCCGAGCCCGCTCTGCGCATCCACCTGGGCCAGGGCCTTTCCCGGGGAGAGCGCATGGACTGGGCCATCCAGAAGGCCACCGAGCTTGGCGTGGCGGAGATCACCCCGCTGGTCAGCGAGCGCTGCGAGGTGCGCCTGAAGGATGAACGCGCCGACAAGCGCCTGGCCCACTGGCGCCAGATCGCCATCAGCGCCTGCGAGCAGTGCGGCCGTTCCGTGCTGCCGGTGATTCATGCGCCGGTCAGTTTGGACGATTGGCAGCGCCAGGTGCAGGCTGAGCTGAAGCTGGTACTGCACCCGGTAGCCGAGCCGCTGGCCAGCCATGCGCGGCCATCCAGCCTGGCCTTCCTCATCGGCCCCGAGGGTGGGCTGTCGGACGCCGAGGTGGAGCAGGCGAAACATCACGGCTTCCACGCCGCCCGCCTGGGGCCGCGCGTGCTGCGCACGGAAACCGCGCCGGTGGTGGCGCTGAGCGTGGCGCAGCAGCTGTGGGGGGATTTCTAACGGATCGGACCAACGATCCAATAGAGAACCTGCGGAGCCGATTGTTTGTGGGAGCTGACTCGCTCGCGAGCTTTTCGGGAGGGCGATACCAGAAGATCGCGAATGAATTCGCTCCCACAGGAGGACCGCGCCGGCGTGGCCGACCGGCTCAGATCAACCCGGCGTCCGCCAACTTCTGTTCCAGGCCTTCCAGGTCGGGGATCTTCACCAATTCGTCGCCGATGCGTACCGCCGCCAGCTCCAGCGGCGCCAGCGTGCCGACTGCTGCCGGCAGGTCGGCGTCGACCTTGAGCGAGCGCGGGATACCCTGCAGCAGCAGGGCCAGGAACGGCGTGCCGGGGCGGTCGCCGATGGCGTTCAGCACGGCGATGCGCGCGTTGCGGCCAACCTCGGTGCGCGACCCGCTGGCCACCTCGAACGACAGCAGCGGCAGCGTCAGGTTGCGCCAACCGATGTAGCCCAACAGCCAGTCCGGCATGCCGTCGCGTCGCTCCGGTGTCTGATAGGGCACCAGCTCGGCCATGGCCACGTTGGGCAGCAGCAGCGTGCGATCACGCAGCGGCATCAACAGCGCGGTCAGGCTGCTGGCGGTGTTCTGGAGGGCGGGGGTTTGGCTCATGTGCGAATTCCTTTAGGCGTCCCGGGGGCGCTCGGCCAGATGCTTCACCAGCGCCGCCGCCAGTTCGCGCGGGTTGCCGCTGAGTTCGCTGTAGCCCCCTTCGCGGAGGCTGTCGGGCATGCTGGAACAGACGCAGCTGTCGCCGCTCTGTGTCCAGATCGGCGCGCCCTGGCGACGCACATAGGCCGCCGAGGCGCTGCCGTCGCTGCCCATGCCACTGAAGGCGATCACGCCGCAGCGCGCGCCGAACTGACCGGCAAGGCTGAGCATCATCTGGTCGATGGACGGGCTGTAAGGCTCCGGCCAGCCGCGTTCGAGCAGCGTCAGACTGCCGTCGGCGGCGAAGCCCAGTTCATTGGCAATCGGCACCACCTGCACCTCGCCGTTGCACAGGGGCCTGCCGGGTTGCAGCTGGCGCACCGTCCATTGGCTATGACGGCCCACCGCCTGCGGCAGACTGGCCTCGAAACCGGCATCGATGTGCTGGGCATACAGGAAGGCCACCGGCAGGCCGGCCGGCAGCGCGTCGAGAAACGCCTTGACCGCCACCGGCCCACCCAGCGAAGCGGCCAGCAGCCAGACTTCGCGGGCCGGCTCGTCCGGCGCCTGAGCCAGGCTCGCCGGCAGGGTCAGCGGCTCGACGGTCTCGTTTTCGCTCAGCAGGCCTTGCAGGCTCGGTCCCACCGCGGCGGCCGGATCGCCTACCAGGCGCTTGAGCTTGCCGAACAGGCTGCGCTCCCAGCGTGGGTAGTGTTCGGAGCTGCGCTCCGGCGCCTTGCCCTCGCCGAACAGCACCGGGACGTCCCCTTCCAGCAGGTCATCGAGCACGGGCAGGTCTTCGCCCTGCGCCAGGTCGACCAGCCAGAGATCGGCGGCACAGTCCTGCAGCTCGTCCGGCGCCATGCCGGCGGGGTCCTGGTTGAACACCACCTGATAGCCACTGCCGGCCAGCGCACGCTGGAGAATGTGACGCTGCAGGGAAGTGTCGGCGAGAATCGCGATTCGGGCGGTCATGGGTGCTGTACCAGAGCGTGGATACGGTCGAGCAGCTGGGCCTCTTGGTAGGGCTTGCCCAGGTAGTCGTTGACGCCGATGGCCATGGCCCGCTCCCGGTGTTTCTCACCGGTGCGCGAGGTGATCATGATGATCGGCAGGTCCGCCAGTTGCGGGTCGTGACGCACCAGGGTGGCCACTTCGAAGCCGTCCATGCGCGGCATCTCGATGTCCAGCAGCATGATGTCCGGTTTGAATTCCTGCAGCTGGGTGATGGCGTCGACGCCGTCCTTGGCGGTGACCACATTCATGCCCTGGCGTTCGAGCAGGCGCGTGGTGACCTTGCGCACGGTGACCGAGTCGTCCACCACCATCACGGTCAGCGCGCGCGCTTCGGCCTCGGCCTCCGGCGCGGCGGGCTCGACGCTCAGTTGCGGCTGGGCGAAGCGGCGCGGCAGCGCCTGCAGCTGGCGCTTGCGCAGCAGGGTCATGAAGTCGAGGATCACCACCACGCGGCCATCGCCGAGGATGGTGGCACCGGAGATACCAGCCACCCGGGCGAACTGCGGGCCGAGGCTCTTCACCACGATTTCTCGCGAGCCGGCCAGGCTGTCCACCTGCACGGCGATGCTGTGGTCCGCCGAGCGCACCAGGATCACCGGCAGCGGCAGGGTCTGCCCCATCAGCTTGGGCTGCTGGCCATTGTTCAGCAGTTCGCCCAGGTAACGCAGCTCGTAGCGCTGCCCGGCGTACTCGAAGCGCGGCGCGTCCGGGCCGTAATAGGCCTCCAGCTCGTAGGGCGAAACGCGCACGATGCCTTCGATATTGCTCAGCGGCACGGCATAGAGATCTTCGCCGGAATGCACCATCAGCGCCCGGTTGACCGACACGGTGAACGGCAGGCGAATGATGAAGCGCGTGCCCTGCCCTTCGCCCGACTCGATGCTCACCGAGCCGCCGAGCTGCTTGATTTCCGAGCTGACCACGTCCAGGCCCACGCCGCGACCGGAGATCTGGGTGATCTTCTCGGCGGTGGAGAAACCGGCCGCCAGGATGAACTGCAGCACCTCGTGGTCGGTAATGTCACTGTCCGCGGCCATCAGCCCGCGTTCGATTGCCTTGCGGCGTACCGCGTCCAGGCGAATGCCGCCGCCGTCGTCCGCCAGGGTCAGCACGATCTCGCCACCCTCGCGGGCGAGGTTGAGGCTGATGGTGCCCTGGTCCGGCTTGCCGGCGGCACGCCGCACCTCGACCGGCTCGATGCCGTGGTCCACGGCATTGCGCAGCATGTGCTCCATGGGCGCGATGATGCGCTCCAGCACGCTGCGGTCCATTTCCCCCTCGGCGTTGCCGACCACCATCTCGACCTGCTTGCCCAGTTCCGCCGACACCTGGCGCACGATGCGCCGCAGACGCGGCACCAGGCGATCGAAGGGCACCATGCGGGTTCGCATCAGGCCTTCCTGCAGTTCGGTGTTGACCCGCGACTGCTGCAGCAGCAGGGTTTCCGCGTCACGGTTCTTGGCTGCCAGGGTTTCCTTGAGGTCCAGCAGGTCGGAGGCCGACTCGAACAGCGCCCGCGACAACTGCTGCAGCTGGGAATGGCGGTCCATCTCCAGTGGGTCGAAGTCCTCGTAGCCGGCACGCTCGGCCTCGGCCTGGTAGCGACTGAGGATCTGCGCCTGGGTTTCGGTGTCCAGGCGGCGCAATTGGTCGCGCACCCGTTCGATGGTGGCTTCCATCTCGCCCAGGGTGTAGCCGACATCGTTGACCTGCTGCTCGACCCGGCCGCGGAAGATGGAGGTCTCGCCCGCCAGGTTGACCAGGTCATCCAGTAGTTCCGCCGGCACCTTGACCAGCTCCTGCGGCGCGCGGCGCGCGGCGGCCGCCTCGCGGGCCTCCTCGGCCTGGCGTACGAAGGGCAGCACACGGGCGGTGGACGCGACCGGCTCGACCGGCGCCAGCACCGGTTCCTGCGGCGCGGGGACGGCCAGCGGCGCCGGCGGCGTGACAGGCGCCGGGGCGGCGGGGACCAGATCTTCCTCGCTGAGGATGGCTCGCAAGCCGTCCACTGCCGCTTGCAGGACGGCGAACTCGTTCTGCACGAGTTCGAACAGGCCCTCGGATGGCTCGCCCTGCTGCCGCGCCTCGATCAGGCGCTGCTCCAGCTCGTGACTGAGGGTACCGATGTGCGCCTGGCCGGCCAGTCGTGCCCCACCCTTGAGGGTATGCAGGATGCGCAACAAGTCGTCGAAGGGAACCGCCTCGCGCATCGCGTCCCAGTCCTGGATACAGGACTGCAGCGCCTCGATGAGCTCGTCGGCCTCTTCGCGGAAGATTTCCAGAATCTCCTCGTCCACCTCATCGCCGGGCTTCGCCTGCACCACCGGCTCGGCGGCGGCCACGACCGATGATTCCTCGACCGGCTGCAGGGTAACGCTGAGCGGCTCGCTCAACTGCTCCTCGGGGGCGGCCACGTACTCCTGCAGCGCCGCGATCAGCTCCTCGCCAGCAGGGACCGGAAGACCGTCGCGCACGGCCTCCAGCTGCGTCCTGATATGTGCGTGACTGCGTTCCAGCAGATCGAACAATGGCTCGCCGCTGCGCAGGCGCCCATCGGCCAACTGGCGATAGAGCATTTCCAGCTCATAGCCAAGATCACCGATCGGTTGCACGTCGGCCATCCGCGCGCAGCCCTTGATGGTGTGCAGGTCCCGTTGCAGGGTCTCGATTTCCAGCGCGTTCTGCGGATCGGCGCGCCAGCGCTGCAATGCCTCGCGGGCATCCTCGATGAGTCCGAAGCTCTCTTCGAGGAACAGCGCCATCAGCTCGGGGTCAGCCTGCACATCCAGCGCATCAACTTCGCCCTCGCCCGCCGCAGGCACCTGCAGCTCGATCTCTTCAAGCTCGCCGAAACCCTCCAGATCCAGTGCTTCGGCCGCCTCCAGGGCCGCCCACAGGTCGCCCTCGGGGCTGGCCGTGGTCGGCTCCGCCGCCTGCGGCTCCAGGCTGACGGCACCGGTTTCCCGATAATCCTGCACGGCGCGGATCAGCGAGCTGGCCACCGTCACCGGCTCGCGGGCCTGCAGTTGTTCGATCTGTTGGGCCAGACGGTCATGGCACTTGTGCAGCAGCCAGGCCAGGGTCGGCTCGGCAGTGAAGCGCTGCTGCATCAGGCCTTCGTAAAGGAATTCCAGTTCATGGGCCAAGTCGCCGATCGCGGTAACACCGGTCATGCGTGCACCGCCCTTGAGGGTGTGCAGATCGCGCTGCAGTCCGCCCAGCGCATCCAGGTCCTGCGTATCGGCCAGCCAGTCCTCCAGGGACTGGGCGGCGCTGTCCAGAATGTCGCCCGCTTCGTCGAGGAAGATCTCGACCATCTCCTCGTCCAGCTCGTCGACCGGCTGCGCGGCTGGGCACCCCGTCTCCGCTGCGTCGGGCGCATCCTCCAGACTGGGGGGCGCCTCCTCCGACGTATCGAACGCCAGTTCGAGCGGTTCCAGTTCGAGCAGGCTGTCGGGCAGCGCATCAATGTCGAACGCCGGCTCATCGAGCAGGGCTGGCGGCATCAACAGCGCGGCCAACGCGGCGATGCGATCCGGACGCGGGCTGACCTGCAGCGCGGCGGCCACCTGGTCGAGCATGCCAATGAGCGCCTCATGGGCCGCCAGGGCTTCCTCGAAGAAGCGCGCATCGGTGGCCAGGCCTTGGTCCGCCACGGCGGCATACACTTGCGACACCGCCTCGCAAAGCTCAGCCAGCGGCGCCAGCTTGGCCTGCCTGGCGCCCTGCCAGAGTGCTTCCACGGCGGCCCGCAGGCCACCCAGCGGGCTGGGTGCCTGCGGCTGGTCGCGCCAGCCGGCCAGCAGCTCCTCGCTGTCCAGCAGGGTGTCGATGTGGTTGCCCAGATGCCGCCCGAGCAGCTCCGACGCATGGGGTTCGCTGCTGGTGCGCTTGGCCTCGGCCTGGTTCAGGCGTTCCTTCTGCAGGCTCTGCACGGCGACCTGGAACGCCTCGGTGCCCGGCAGCGGCGCGTGCGGCGTGCTATCAAGCTGCGCCAGGCCCTGCTGCAACAGCTCGCGGGCCTGGGCGAGCAGCCCGGCCAGTTCGCGATCGACCGGAATCTGGTGGTTGTGGAATTCCTTGACCAGCCGCTCCAGCGGCATGGCGACCTCGGCCATCGGCAGGATGCCGGCCATGTGCGCGCTGCCCTTGAGGGTATGCAGCGCCCGCTGCAGACGGTCGTTGACCGGCTGCGGCAGGATCTGCGCACACTCCGCCAGGAACTGGTCGAGCGTCTCCAGGTGGCTCTCCGCCTCGTTGCGGAAGATATCCAGTAACTGCGGGTCCAGTCCGCTGGCATCGGCGGCGTCATCCACCGCCACCGCGCGAGGGAGGGACGGCGCAGGCTGCTGGCCGCGGGACAGCGCATGGGCTGCGGCAGCCAGGCGGTCGACATCATCGCGCTGACGCTGCGCCTTGGCAGCGAACTCGTCGACCAGCTCGGGCAGCAGTCCCACCACCTCGCCGACCAGCTCGTGCACCGCCGGACCAGCCTCAATGCTGCGGTCCAACAGGCGATTGAAGAGGTTCTCCACCGCCCAGGCCAGTTCGCCGATGATCAGCGCGCGCACCATGCGACCGCTGCCCTTGAGGGTGTGGAAGGCGCGCCGGACTTCGCTCAGCGCTTCACGGTTGTCGTTGTTGGCGCGCCATTGCGGCAGGAACTGGTTGATGGTGTCGAGCACCTCGCCAGCTTCCTCGATGAACACCTCGAGCAGCTCTTCGTCCACCGGCTCCTCGTCGGCAGGCGGCGGCAGGAGGCTGGGCGGAGCATCCTGGGCGGGCGGATTGATGGCCTGCACCGGCGCGGCCAGCACATCGGCCACCGTCAGCACCGGCGCGGGTTCAGGCTCGGGTTTCGCGGCCAGCGGTTCGGCCGGAGGCGTCAGGCCCTCGGCATCCAGCTCCAGCAGTTCGAACATCGACGGCGCGGGCGTGTGCGACGCGGCCTCTTGCTCAGGGGCGAACAGATCGTCGACGAAATCCGCCAGCGTGGCCGGCGCGGCAATAGCCGGCTGTTCCATCTGCGGCTCGCGCATGTCGTCGGCCAGCCAGTCCAGCACCGGCTCGGCCGGAACAGCAGCCTCCTCGGCCGGCAGCGCGCGGGGCGCATAGCCCAGGCTGCACAGGCTTTCCTCGGCCACGTCGAGAATCACTTCACCCTGGCTGGCATGGTCCTCGCTGAGGCGTTCCAGGTAGTACTCGACGCCGGTGATGGCGTCGGCCAAGGTATCCAGGTGCTGCCAGTCCGGCACTGCACGGGGCTCCAGCAGACGCTCGCAGATGTAACGCCGGCAGGCTTCAAGCAACTCGGCGGCGCGCTGCAGCGGAATCATGCCCAGTCCGCCGCGCACCTGGGTGAGCAGCTCCGGGACCCGAGCCAGATGTTCGTGGTTCCACTGCGAGGCGATGAACTCGATGATGGCGTCCTTGGCCTGTTCGAGACCGGTACGCGCCTCACGGATCACCAACTGGTGGATCTGCGTCACATCAGTGGTGGGCAGGCGGCTCTGCTCGCTCTGGCTGTCGTTATCCATGCCGGCGATGCCGGACAGGGTCGCCTCGACATACAGCAGCGCGCCGGCGATATCCATCAGCGCGCCATCATCGGCGGTCTTTTCGCCGTCGAGCAGCAGCTGCACGGTGTTCAGCTGGTCGAGAATGGCCTTGCGCGGCTGGGCGAAACCCAGCACCGCCAGGGTGTCGGCGATCTGCTTGAGAGGTGCCTGCAGGCCGCTCAGCTCGGCCAGGTTCTGCCGGTCGCTGCGCACGAACAGGTCCAGGCTGTCCTTGATACGCACAAGCTCTTCGCACAGGGCCGCCACCACCGAGCGGATCGCACCGCGGTCCGGGCCGACCAGCTGGCCGCGCTCGGCACCCGACACCGCTTCTCCCGGAAGCGCTTGGTCGAGGCGGAAACGGGCCTTCAGCTCGGCAATGCGCGGCGTTTCGAAGCTGGCCTTGGCCAGGTGGAACAGCAGGTTCTTGGTCAGCTCCAGCGGCGCGGCATGGTTGAAGCCGGCGGCCCCCTCGCTCACCAGCCGCTTGAGCTCCTTGTCCAGCTGCTGCAACAGCACATGCACGGAGGGGCCGGAGGGCACGCTGCCACTGACCAGCCCTTCGACCACGCCGGCGGCAATTTCCCACAGCGGCTCCAGGGGCGACTCGCGGCCCAGATCAGCGAGCTTCAGGTAGACCTTTTCCAGCTGGGCCAGATTCTTGGCCGACTCCTGCCCGCGCAGCAGGCCCACCATCGCCACCTGCTGCAACTGGCGCAGCTTGCGCAGCAACTGGGGGAATTCGGGGGTATTCAGCAGCGCCAGGGACTCACGCGACAAGGCCGGAATCGGCGCGGACAGGTCCGGCGCGAACAGGCTGGTTTCCGGCAGGGGCTGCTCGCCGCGCGCACTGCGCAGTTCGTTGAGCAGCGGCAACAGCAGCAGCGGCAGATCGGTGCGCGTGCTGTGCACGCGATCCAGGTACACCGGCAGCTGCAGGATGGCCTGCATGAGGATCTGCAGCGCCTCGCTCTGGTCGGCGACACGGTTCTCCAGCAGCGCCTGGGCCAGCCGCTCCATCTCCTCGGCGAGCAGGGCGGCACCATAGAACTCCACCATCTGCAGGGTGCCGTGGACCTGGTGGACATAGGTCAGGCAGAAGCTCAGGCGTGTGCTGTCCTCGCGGTTCTCGACGAACGCTTCCAGGGCCTGGCGCGCCTGGTTGAGCGTCTCGGCGATTTCGCCCTTGACCCATTCCAGGGCGACATAGTCGTGCCGATCCCCCATAGCCACTCCAGTCATTCGCGTATCCGGGTAAAGGCCAGAACCCGCTCATCGGCCACCGGCTGTAGCGCCGGATGCTGCCAGCCGGTCATCTCGCCGACACCGAGCACCAGCAGCCCACCCGGGGCAAGGCGCTCGGCCAGGCCATTGAGGATGTCGCGCCGCCGCCAGCGGCGGAAATAGATCAGCAGGTTCTGACAGAAAATCACGTCCAGGCCGCTCCACGGCGCCTTGTCCAGGTCCAGCACATTGAGCCGGGCGCAGCACACGCGCGCCGCCAGCTCCGGTGTCACGCGCCAGCCATCCGCCTCGTTGCGCAGATAGCGCTCGCGGCGTTCGGTATCCAGCGCTTCCAGCCGTCGCGCGTCATAACGCGCGTCACGGGCCTGGTTCAACGCGCCCTGGCTGATATCTGTGGCGATCACACCGAACTCCGTTCGCCGGGCAGCGCGACGCTGCACTTCGGCCGCGGAGATGGCCAGCGAATAGGCTTCCTCGCCACTGGCGCATCCCACGCTCCACAGCATCCAGGGCCGTCCTTTGTCTTCCTGCAGACGCCGGCTCAGATACCCCTCCATCACTGCGAAGGAAGGGGCATGACGGTAGAAGCGGGTTTCCTGCACGGTCAGTCGGTCCAGCAGCGTCGCCCATTCCAGGGCGCCTCGCGGCCCCTCGGCAACCCGACGCAGATAGGCCTGGTAATCCTCCAGACCCAGCTCGCGCATGCGCTGGCCAAGCCGGGTCTGCAGGAAGACGCGCCGCCGCTCGCCGAGCACCTGACCGGTGCGTTCCTCGATCAGCGCGCTCCAGGCGCGAAATTCCGCAGTAGTCATGTCGGCCAGGGGTTTCAAGGCCCAGACGCCGCTTGGCTGCATGCCGTGCCCCTCGCTCATGACTCATGATCGGCGCCCCTTGCGAAACGCCGCCCCCTGTCAGGCCTCGTCGCGCGCCGCCGGCAGCTTGAAGCCGGACACCGAGTTGCGCATCTCGTTGGCCAGCTTGGCCAGGTTGCCGATGCTGCGCGCCGTGGCGGTGGTACCGGTGGAGGTCTGCGAGGTGATCTCCTGGATCACGTTCATGGTGCTGGAGATATGGCCGGCGGAAGAGGCCTGCTGGCGCGCCGCGTTGGAGATGTTCTGGATCAGCGCGGCGAGGGTCTTGGATACCTTTTCGATCTCTTCCAGCGACACCCCGGCGTCCTGGGCCAGGCGTGCACCGCGCACCACCTCGGAGGTGGTCTGCTCCATGGAGATCACCGCTTCGTTGGTGTCGGTCTGGATCGCCTTCACCAGCGTTTCGATCTGCTTGGTCGCCGCCGAGGAACGTTCCGCCAAGCGCTGTACTTCGTCGGCTACCACCGCGAAGCCGCGGCCGGCGTCGCCGGCCATGGAGGCCTGGATGGCGGCGTTCAGGGCGAGGATGTTGGTCTGGTCGGCAATGTCGTTGATCAGGCTGACGATGTCGCCGATCTCCTGGGACGATTCACCCAGGCGTTTGATGCGCTTGGCGGTGTCCTGGATCTGCTCGCGGATGCTGTCCATGCCGGTGATGGTGTTGTGCACCACCTCGTTGCCCTTGTTGGCGATGGCCACGGAACGCTCGGCCACCGCGGTGGACTCGGCGGCGTTCGCCGACACCTGGTCAATGGACACGGCCATTTCGTTGATGGCCGCCGATGCGCCGGCGATTTCCTGGGCTTGGTGTTCGGACGCCTCGGCCAGGTGCATGGCGGTCGCCTGGGTTTCCTGGGCGGCGGCAGACACCTGCACGGCGGTCTGGTTGATCGCGCGCACCAGATCACGCATCTGGTCGATGGAGAAGTTGATCGAGTCGGCGATGGCGCCGGTGAAGTCCTCGGTCACGGTGGCGGTCACCGTCAGGTCACCGTCGGCCAGGTCGGCAATTTCGTCGAGCAGTCGCAGAATGGCGGTCTGGTTACGCTCGTTCTTCTCGGCGGTTTCCTGCAGGCGGCGGCGGGTGTCCTGCATCATCACCATGCCGATCAGGATCACGGCCGCCAGCGCCAGGGCGCCCAGCAGGTAGGTGGCCAGGGTGTTCAGATAACGACCGTTGGCGAGTTCGTCGAAGCCGGCGGCCAGGTCGGAGGCCTTGTCCAGCAGGGTCTGCGAGATGCTGAAGATGTTGCCGGCCGATTCCCGCACCTGGAACAGCTCGGGCGAGGTTTCCAGGATCTCGTCCACCGAGCCGGAAACGAACTCGAACAGCTCGGCGATCTCTGCCAGACGCTCACGGGCTTCCGGCTCGGAGACCCGGCTGATCTCCATGGCACGGTTGCCTTCCAGCATGGCGTTGAGCACGCGGCCGAACAGGCTGGCGTCGCGACCGAACATGTCGGCCGCCTGTACCGAGTCCTCGTCGCCGGCCAGCACCTTGTTGACCGCACCGAGGATCCGTTCGGCCAGCAGCGACTGCCGCTGGGCGACCGACACTTGAGCGGCGGGCGCATCGCTCTGCAGCAGGATGTCCACCACTTCCTCGTACTCGACCTGCAGCTGCGGAATGGTTTCCGACAGGGTGGCGGCCACCTGGTGCAAGGACAATACGGTCTGTTCGCTGGCCAGGATCACGTCGGTGTCGCGACGCAGGCGGTTCCAGTCCTTTTCCACCGCATCCATCTGCGGGGCGACTTCGAAGGACACCATTGGCAGGCCGGTGTCCGGGTTGCCCTTGGTCAGGTAGCCCCAGCGGCGATCGAAGTCGTTGCGGGCGTCCTTGAGCAGGGCGAACGCCTCGGCCTTGCCCGCCGCCGCTTCGGTGGCGTTCTTGGCGATACGCTGGGAGAGCACGCGCAGCTCACCCGCGTGGGTGATGTACTCGGTGTCGTAGCCAGACTGCACGTTCAGGTAGGTGAAGTTGGCGAACAGCAGCACGATGGAGACGATCAGGCCGACGAACAGGCCGGCGATCAGCGAGCTGCTGCGCATGCCCGAAAAGAGATTTCCCGCGTTGTTTTTCTTCATGAATGGCCCCCGCCTGGACCCACCGCTATTCCCATTTGAAGCCAACGGACCGGATACCGGCCCACCAATAAATTCGTGTCACACCGCGACGTCGAGGAAGTCCTCGTGCTGCGCCAGTCGCTGCGGACTGAACACCAGCCAGGGCTGCGCGCGATTGAATACGCCATAAATGAAGGGCTGGATGGCCGCTTCCAGGGGCGGCACCTGCTCGGAGAAGGTCTCGACCGGGAAGTGCTGCATGCCGAACACTTCATCCACGACCAGGCCGGAAAACACGTCCTGATGCTCCACCACCAGCACCCGGCGCTGCTTGCGCTGGGCGCTCAGTTCCTCGCCGAAGAAACCGCACAGATCGATCAGCGGCAACAGGCGCCCGCGCACGTTGGCCACTCCCCTGACCCAGGGCTTCACCCCGGGCAACTGGGTGTGGCGCGGCTCGTGCAGGATTTCCCCCACCTCACCCATGGGCGAGACGAACAACCGCTCGCCCATGCGAAAGCCGATCCCACTCCAGGTCTGCTGGGTTTCCTGCTGGGCCGGCAAGCCGGCCGCGAGCGTACGGCAGCGCTGATCGATGCCGAGAAGGAGATCGAAGGGAGTCGGTTGTCCGGACATGCCTGCCCTGCCGTGCCGGGAGTCGATGAGTTCGGTGCGGACGGCGTCAGCCGGCCAGCACCGCGTTCAGCGTCTTGAGCAGGGTTGCCTCGTCCACCGGCTTGGTCAGGTAGTCGCGCGCACCCTGGCGCTTGCCCCAGACCTTATCGGTTTCCTGATCCTTGGTGGTGACGATGATCACCGGAATGTGACTGGTTTCCTCGTCCTTGGTCAGTTGACGGGTGGCCTGGAAGCCATTGAGTCCCGGCATGACCACGTCCATCAGCACGGCATCGGGCTTTTCCTGGCGGGCCAGGGCCACGCCATCGGCGCCGTTCTCGGCCTTGAGCACCTGATGCCCATTCTTTTCGAGCATCTCGGTCAGCTTGTACATCTCGGTCGGAGAGTCATCAACAATCAGAATGCGAGCCATGGTGTTCCCCATACGAAATAACTACGGTCCGTCGCAGGACTCAGGATACCTGTTCACTCGGCACGAACTCCGGCACGTGGGCCTTGATCGCACCCAGCAACTCTTCCTTGCTGAACGGTTTGGTGAGGTATTGATCCGAGCCGACGATCCGCCCCTTCGCCTTGTCGAACAGGCCGTCCTTGGACGAGAGCATGATCACCGGCGTGGATTTGAAGGCGCTGTTGTTCTTGATCAGCGCACAGGTCTGATAGCCGTCCAGACGCGGCATCATGATGTCGACAAAGATGATGTTCGGGTGGGTGTCGGCAATCTTGGCCAGGGCATCAAAACCGTCCACAGCGGTGATGACCTCGCAACCGACCTTCTTCAGCAGGGTTTCCGCGGTGCGGCGAATCGTCTTCGAGTCGTCGATCACCATCACTTTCAAACTGCCGGAATGCTGTTCCATTATCGCCCTACCATTGCCTCGGTGAGTCGTTATCGTTGCGCTTCACCTGCGCCTGAGACCGGTCTACGACAGGGCTTCTACCCTGCCGCCGGCCTTTGTAGCACAGGACCCGGACGGCAATCCACAGAGCAGATCACCCTGCGGATTCAACCTTGACCGAGGGCAACTCCGGCGCCACCCTTGACGCCCTTGCGCCGGTCACCACGTTGGCGACCGGCCGTCACGCTGCAGAGGAACCCTAATGAGCACTCGTCTCGGGATCGTCATGGACCCCATCGCGTCCATCACCTTCAAGAAGGACAGCTCCCTGGCCATGTTGCTGGCTGCCCAGTCGCGCGGCTGGACGCTGTTCTACATGGAGCAGCAGGATCTGTATCAGCGCGGCAGCCAGGCCCGCGCCCGGGTGCGGCCACTGCGCGTGTTCAACGACCCGCAACGCTGGCACGAACTGGATGCCGAGCAGGACATCGCGCTCAACGAGCTCGATGTGATCCTGATGCGCAAGGACCCGCCCTTCAACAGCGAATACGTGTACGCCACCTACCTGCTGGAACTGGCCGAGAAAGCCGGCAGCCTGGTGGTCAACAGCCCGCGCAGCCTGCGCGACTGCAACGAGAAGTTCTTTGCCACCCAGTTCCCGCAATGCACGCCGCCGACCCTGGTGAGCCGGCGCGCGGACATTCTGCGAGAGTTCGCCCGCGAGCACCGTGACGTCATCCTCAAACCGCTGGACGAGATGGGCGGCGCCTCGATCTTCCGGCACCGCGAGGGCGACCCGAACCTGTCGGTGATCCTCGAGGTGCTCACCGAGCATGGCAGCCGGCAGATCATGGCGCAGCGCTACATTCCCGAAATCAAGGATGGCGACAAGCGCATCCTGATGATCGACGGCGAGCCGGTGCCCTATTGCCTGGCGCGCATCCCGGCGCAGGGCGAGACGCGGGGCAATCTGGCCGCCGGCGGCCGAGGCGAACCGCGTCCGCTGACCGAGCGCGACCGCGAGATTGCCGCCCTGGTCGGCCCCGAACTGCGCAAGCGCGGCCTGCTGTTCGTCGGCCTGGACGTGATCGGCGACTACCTCACAGAAATCAACGTGACCAGCCCGACCTGCATCCGCGAGATCGACGCGGCCTACGACACGCGCATCGGCGAGCGCCTGATGGACGCCATCGCCAGCCGTCTGGGTCGCGGCTGAGCGGACAACGGCCACTGACCGGAAGCGCTGCCTGGTTCATGGACTTTTGGACCATCACTGGGCAGACTTCCGGGGTTTCCACGGCGCCGCTTACTCAATGACCGCAGCCATCACCCCCACCCTCGAACCGCCTCGAGTTCGCCCCGCCGACCGACTGGGCTTCACCCTGTTCCTGGCGGTGGCGCTGCACGTCGCGCTGATCTTCGGCCTGGGCTTCACGCTGGCCAAGCCCAGCGAAGTCAGCAAATCGCTGGAAATCACCCTGTCCACCTTCAAGAGCGAGGAGGCCCCGAAACAGGCCGACTTCCTTGCCCAGGACAACCAGCAGGGCAGCGGCACGCTGGAACACAAGGCGGCGCCCAAGACCACCGAGATCGCGCCGTTCCAGGACACCGAGATCAACAAGGTCACTCCGCCGCCCGCCGCGCCGCCGGAAGTGCCGCGCGAGGCGCCCAAGGCCGCCGTGGCTACCCGCGCGCCCCAGCGGGAGCAGACCCCGGTGCAGGCCGAACTGCAGAAGACCGAGCAGCGCCGCCCGGCACCGGAATTCGACAGCTCGCAGCTGTCCGCCGAGATCGCCAGCCTGGAGGCCGACCTGGCGCTGGAACAGCAACGCTACGCCAAGCGGCCGAAAATCCACCGCCTGAACGCCGCCTCGACCATGCGCGACAAGGGCGCCTGGTACAAGGACGAGTGGCGCCGCAAGGTGGAACGCATCGGCAACCTCAACTATCCCGACGAGGCGCGCCGCCAGCAGCTGTACGGCAGCCTGCGCCTGCTGGTGTCGATCCGCCGCGACGGCTCGCTGTACGAGGTACAGGTGCTGGAATCCTCAGGCCAGCCAGTGCTCGACCAGGCCGCCATGCGCATCGTCCACCTGGCCGCCCCGTACGCACCCTTCACTGGCGATCTGGCCGAGTTCGATCGCCTGGAGATCATCCGCACCTGGCGCTTCGAACGCGGCGATCGGCTCTCCAGCCAGTAGCCCGCCCCCAGCAGGGCATCCCGCCACGCCCGCTTTCGCGGGGCGGCTCCAGCCGCGATGCCTTTTCGCTTTTCGCCATGCTTGCCGCCCCTGCCGCGAAGGCCGACACTTACGGCCATGAACACCACCGATACCTACCTGAAGAATCAGTTGCTGATCGCCATGCCGCATCTGGCCGACCCGAACTTCGCCCAGACGCTGATCTACCTGGTCGAGCACAACGAGCATGGCGCCATGGGACTGGTCATCAACCGTCCCAGCGGCCTTGAGCTGGCCGATATCATCGAGCAGCTGCGCCCCGAACAACCCCCGGCACCGGACAGTTACGAGCAGCCGGTATTCAGCGGCGGCCCGGTGCAGACCGACCGTGGTTTCGTGCTGCACGACAGCGGCTGGCAGTACCAGGCCACCCTTGATCTGGGCGAACTGGCGCTGTCCACCTCGCTGGATGTGCTCTACGCCATTGCCGATGGCCATGGCCCGCGCCGCAGCCTGATCACCCTTGGCTACGCTGGCTGGGACGCCGGCCAGCTGGAGACCGAGATCACCGAGAACGCCTGGCTGCACTGCCCGTGCGACGCGCGCCTGCTGTTCGAGCTGCCGGCCGAGCAGCGTCTTGCTGCGGCGGCCGCCTCGCTGGGCGTCGACCTCAACCTGCTGAGCAGCCAGGCGGGGCACGCATGAGCGAGAACCTGCGGCTGGTCATGGGCTTCGATTACGGCACCAAGCAGATCGGCGTGGCGGTGGGCCAGGCCATCACCGGCCAGGCCCGCGAACTCTGCGTACTCAAGGCACAGAACGGCGTGCCCGACTGGACGCGCGTCGAGGCGCTGATCAAGGAATGGCAACCCGATGCCATCGTGGTCGGCCTGCCGCTGAACATGGACGGCACGCCCAGCGACATGAGCGAACGCGCCGAGAAGTTCGCCCGCCGCCTGCACGGCCGCTTCAACCTGCCGGTACATACCCACGATGAACGCCTGACCACCTTCGAGGCCAAGGGCCAGCGCCTGCGCGAGGGCCAACGCGGTGGCTACCGGGATCGCCCGGTGGACGCCCTGGCCGCCGCCCTGCTGCTGGAAGGCTGGCTCGAAGCCCGGGGATAACTCTTCTCGGCCTGCGGGCCGCCTTCAAGGAGCGACCATGACCCTTCCGAATCCCGCCGAACTGCTGCCGCGCATGGCCCGCGACCTGCGCACCCACCTCGCCGCACGGCAGATCAGCGAACCCCGCTTCATCGGCATCCAGACCGGCGGCCTGTGGGTCGCCCAGGCGCTGCTCGACGAACTCGGCGAACCCGGCCCGCTGGGCGCGCTGAACGTGTCCTTCTACCGCGACGACTTCAGCCGCACCGGCCTGCATCCCCAGGTGGGCCCCTCCAACCTGCCGTTCGAGATAGAGGGCCAGCACCTGGTGCTGATCGACGACGTGCTGATGAGCGGCCGCACCGTGCGCGCCGCGCTCAACGAGCTGTTCGACTATGGCCGCCCGGCCAGCGTGACCCTGGTCTGCCTGCTCGACCTGGACGCCCGCGAGCTGCCGATCCGTGCGGATGTGCTCGGCGCCACCCTGTCGCTGGCCCCCGATGAGCGCGTAAAATTGCTCGGCCCCGCGCCGCTCGTCCTCGAGCGACAGATGCTTGCATCCCACTGAGACCCCGAACGATGCCGACCGCCGCTATCAAGCGCCCGCTGCAGCTCAATGACCTTGGGCAGCTGCGCCATTTCCTGTCCCTCGACGGCCTGTCCGGCGAGCTGCTCACCGAGATCCTCGACACCGCCGATTCCTTCCTGGAAGTCGGCGCCCGCGCGGTGAAGAAGGTCCCGCTGCTGCGCGGCCGCACCGTGTGCAACGTGTTCTTCGAGAACTCCACGCGCACGCGCACCACCTTCGAACTGGCTGCCCAGCGGCTGTCGGCCGACGTCATCACCCTGAACGTCTCCACCTCTTCGACCAGCAAGGGCGAGACGCTGTTCGACACCCTGCGCAACCTGGAAGCCATGGCCGCCGACATGTTCGTGGTGCGCCATGCCGATTCCGGTGCCGCGCACTTCATCGCCGAACACGTCTGCCCCGAGGTGGCGATCATCAACGGCGGCGATGGCCGCCACGCGCACCCGACCCAGGGCATGCTCGACATGCTGACCATCCGCCGCCACAAGGGCGACTTCGCCAACCTCTCGGTGGCCATCGTCGGCGACATCCTGCACTCGCGGGTGGCGCGCTCCGACATGCTCGCCCTGCGCGCCCTGGGCTGTCAGGACATCCGCGTGATCGGCCCGCGCACCCTGTTGCCCATCGGCCTGGAGGAAAACTACGGCGTGCGGGTGTTCACCAGCCTGAGCGAAGGGCTGAAGGATGTCGACGTGGTGATCATGCTGCGCCTGCAGCGCGAGCGCATGCAGGGCGGCCTGCTGCCCAGCGAGGGCGAGTTCTACCGCCTGTACGGCCTGAGCACCCAGCGTCTGGCGCTGGCCAAGCCGGATGCCATCGTCATGCACCCGGGGCCGATCAACCGCGGCGTGGAGATCGAATCCGCCGTGGCCGACGGCGCCCAGTCGGTGATCCTCAACCAGGTCACCTACGGCATCGCCATCCGCATGGCGGTCATGTCCATGGCGATGAGCGGCCAGGCCGCCCAGCGCCAGCTCGAATCCGAAACCGCTTCCGAGGAGCAGAACTGATGTCCTCCACCCGTATCCTCGGTGCTCGCGTCATCGACCCGGCCAGCGGCCTGGACCGGGTCACCGACCTCTATCTGGATGCCACCAAGATCGTCGCCATCGGCGAGGCGCCGGCCGGTTTCACAGCCAGCCAGACCCTGGATGCCAGCGGACTGATCGCCGCGCCGGGCCTGGTCGACCTGTCCGTAGCCCTGCGCGAGCCGGGCTACGGTCGCAAGGGCAACATCGCCAGCGAGACCCTGGCCGCCGCCGCCGGTGGCGTCACCAGCCTGTGCTGCCCGCCGCTGACCCGCCCGGTGATGGATACCGCCGCGGTGGTCGACCTGGTGCTGGAACGCGCCCAGGAAGCCGGTCACGCCAAGGTGTTCCCCATCGGCGCCCTGACCAAGGGCCTGGGCGGCGAGCAGCTGGCCGAGCTGGTCACCCTGCGCGACGCCGGTTGCGTGGCCTTCGGCGATGGCCTGACCGACATGCCCAACACCCGCAACCTGCGTCGGGCCATGGAATATGCCGCCACCTTCGACCTGACCCTGGTGCTGCACAGCCAGGATGCCGCGCTGGCCGAAGGCGGCCTGGCCCACGAAGGCCCGACCGCCAGCTTCCTCGGCCTGGCCGGTATTCCGGAAAGCGCCGAAACCGTTGCCCTGTCCCGCCAGTTGCTGCTGGTGGAACAGTCCGGCGTGCGCGCGCACTTCACCCAGCTGACCAGTGCCCGGGGCGTGGAAATGATCGCGCAGGCCCAGGCCCGCGGCCTGCCGGTGAGCGCCGACGTGGCGCTGTACCAGCTGATCCTTACCGACGAGGCGCTGGCCGGCTTCTCCAGCCTCTACCATGTGCAGCCGCCGCTGCGCTCGCGCGCCGACCGCGACGCCCTGCGCGAGGCGGTGAAAAGCGGTGTGGTGCAGGCGATTGCCAGTCATCACCAGTCCCACGATCTGGACGCCAAGCTGGCGCCCTTCGCCGCCACCGAGCCGGGCATCAGCAGCGTGGAATTACTGCTGCCGCTGGCCATGACGCTGGTGGAGGACGGCCTGCTGGATCTGCCGACCCTGCTGGATCGCCTGAGCTGGGGCCCGGCGCGGGCGCTGCAGCTGCCCGCCGGCCGCCTGGCTGTGGGCGCCCCGGCCGACCTGCTGCTGTTCGATCCGGCCAGCAGCACGCTGGCCGGTGAAAGCTGGTACTCCAAGGGGCAAAACTGCCCGTTCCTCGGCCACTGCCTGCCCGGCAAGGTGCGCTACACCCTGATGGACGGGCGGATCAGCTACCAGGGTTGAGTCAGGTGCCCCCCCTGTGGGAGCGAATTCATTCGCGAGCTTTCAGGCCACACCCGGAAGCTCGCGGACAAGACCGCTCCCACAGTACGGGCGTTGGGTTTCAGCCCCACAGCCGATTGCGTTCGGAAATCTGCTGGTTCAGTGTCCAGAAGTCGTAGAGCACCCCAATCAGGAAAAAGCCACCGGTCAGCAGATAGAGCAGGCCGGTGATCCACTTGCCCTGGTACATCCGGTGCACGCCGAACACGCCGAGGAAGGTCAGCAGGATCCAGGCGATGTTGTAGTCCAGCCGCCCGGAGTTGAAGCGCAGGTCCGCCTGGCGATCCATCGAAGGGATCAGGAACAGGTCGATGATCCAGCCGACGAACAGCAGGCCAAGGGTGAAGAACCAGATCGTCCCGGTGATCGGCTTGCCGTAATAGAAGCGGTGCGAGCCGAGGAAGCCAAAGATCCAGAGCAGATAACCGATGACCTTGCTGTGGGTGTCGTGATAGCGCATGGGCGTGCCCCCTGACGGAATGGATCGGGCTCAGCCTAACCCATCGGCGCGCACGTTGCGCCCTCAGCGCGCCAACGGCAGCTGGACGACATTGCCGTACTGCGGCGCCGGCGCGCAGCGCTGCAGGGAGCGCAACAGCTCCTCGACCTCCTCCCGCTGCTGCGCCAGTTGCTCGGCATAGCGGCCCAGCATCTGCCCGCGCGTGCGGGCCTGACGGCTGGCCTGGGCCAGGGCGCGCATTTCCAGCAGCTGTTGTTCGAGCAGCTGCTTGCGCTCCTGATTGAACTGCAGCAGCGGCAACAGCACCTCGGCTTCCCAGCGCTCGATGGCGCCTCGCAGGCGCCGATGCAGATCGACCACCGACTGCGCCAGGGTGCCCAGGAAGCGACGGGTCAGACTGTGCTGCTCGGTCAACAGCGTGCTGGGCCGCAGGCGAAAATGGTCGGCCCGCAGCCGCAGTTGCTGCAGCTCACGGGCAAAGGCCTCCAGTTCCAGACGCGGCGCATCCACCGCCATCAGCGGGTACGCCTCGTTATGCCGGCGATAGATGGCCGCCACGGTGCGGTCCGCCATGGCAGCCTCGTTGCGCAGGTGGTCCAGGTCGGACTCCAGCAGGCTGAAGAAGCCCACGATGCCCTGGTTGATGCCCAGTGTCGTCCAGCTGCCCAACAGGCGCTCGCGCACCGCCAGCAGATGCTGCTCCAGCCGCTCGGGACCGATGGCCTGACGCAACAGCTCGGCCTGCCGGCGCAACAGGTTCTGCTGACCGCGCAGGGCAATCAGCCCCTTGTGGTGTTCGGCATGCTCGGCGCGCGCCCGCTCACCCAGCTCGGCGAGCACCGCGTCCTGGTCACGCTCCTGCGCCGCCAGCTGCCGCTGCTGGTCAGCCACCCGTGCAATGCGCTGCGCCAGCAGCGCCTCGCTGGTCACCAGCATCTCGCGCAGCGGCGCCACCACCTGCTCGTCGACCAGCCGCCCCCGGTCGGCAACCAGGCGCTCGCCCAGCAGCGACTCCAGTTCGGCAAAGCGGCTGCGCGCCAGCAAACGGGCATCGTTGCGCACCCGGGCCAACAGTCCCTGGCGGGCGGACAGGGGCACCACCTGCTCGACGCCCAGCCCCAGTTGCTCCGCACTGTCGCGGCGCACCCGCTCCTGATTGGCGGCGATTTCCTCGGGCGCGAGCAGCTCGTCCTCCAGCACGTCGATCTTGTTGAGCAGCGCATACAGACGGCGCGGGCCGATGCGGTCCAGGCCACGCACATGGCCGTCCCAGATGGCCAGGTCGCTGGCCGTCACGCCGCTATCGGCCGCCAGCAGGAAAAACACCACCTGGGCCTCCGGCAACATCGACAAGGTGAGCTCGGGCTCGCTGCCCAGGGCGTTCAGCCCGGGGGTATCGAGGATGCGCAGCCCCTTGCGCAGCAGCGGATGGTCGACGCTGGCCAGCGCGTGCCGCCAGGCCGGGACGCGCACGCGCTCCGCTTCCCCGCTCGGCTCCAGGGTGGCGGGGTCGAAGCCCAGGCGCAGCGCCTGCTCGCGGGAAACCGACTTGACCCGCGCCACCTCGGCGAAGGCGTCGGCCATGGCGGCGGGTTCCTGCGCATCCAGGTTGAAGGTCACCCAGGCCGCCGGCCGCTGGCGCAGCTCGGCCAGCGAGACCTCTTCCAGGCGGGTCTCGATGGGCAGCAGGCGCAGGTACGGACGTGCCGCCCGTGCATCGAAGAACAGCTCGGTGGGACACATGGTGGTGCGCCCGGGCTGCGAGGGCAGGATGCGCCGGCCACAACCGGCAAAGAACAGGGCGTTGATCAGCTCGGTCTTGCCCCGCGAGAACTCGCCGACGAAGGCCAGCGTCAGTTGTTCACTGCGCAGCTGACGCAAGGCGCGCTCCAGGCGCGCCTCCAGCGCCGGCGTGGCCATTCGGTTGGCGGCCAGCCAGCTGCGATAGCGCACCAGTACGGCGGTCAACGCCCGCTTCCATTGCACGGAGGCATCGATCTGCTGGCCGAGGCGGTCCAGGCTCATGGCGGCATGTCCTTATGCGAAGAGGCATGCCGTGCATTATTGGCCAGCCGGGCGGGGCGTCCAGCGACTGGCGCACACCGTGACGGCTGTCGATCAACCCCGGGTGATCTGCAGCCCCTCCGGGAACCGCTGCGGCCTCGCGATGCGCACGCGCTTCTGGCGGTTCAGCTCGCCGCTTTCCAGACTGACCTGGTTCTTCGGCACGCCGAAGGCCTTGGCCAGGAAGGCCATGAGGTGGGCGTTGGCCTTGCCTTCCACCGGCGGGGCGGTGAGGCGGATCTTCAGGCGATCACCATGCAGGCCGGCGAATTCGTCCTTGCTGGCCTTGGGCTGCAGATGGACAGCGAGGACCAGGTCCTCGCCGTCCCAGCGGTACCCGTCCATTACATGAACGGGCTGAGGATCTGCGGCATGTGGGTCATGGCCGCCAGGTTGCGGATCACCAGCATGTCCAGCAGGTTGAGGGCGATGAAGGCGAAGATCGGCGAGATGTCCAGGCCGCCCAGGTTGGGCAGGAAGCGGCGGATGGGCGCCAGCAGCGGTTCGCAGATCTGATGCACCAGCTGCGCGGCCGGGTTGTGGCTGCCCGGGGCGACCCAGGAAAGGATCACGCTGACGATCAGGGCGAAGAAGAAGATCTTCAGGAACAACGAGGTGACGCCGATCAGCGACCAGACCAGCAGTTGCAGCAGGTTGCCGCCGAAGCCGAAGCCCAGCAGGGCCAGGGTGACGATCATCAGCAGCAGCTGCACGAGGATCGCCAGCACCAGCGAGGCCAGGTCGATGCCGCCGAACCCGGGAATCACCCGGCGCAGCGGCATCAAGAGCGGCGAGGTGGCGCGCACGATGAACTGGCTGAGCGGGTTGTAGAAGTCGGCGCGCACCAGCTGCAGCACGAAGCGCAGCAGCACGATCAGCAGGTACAGGCTGCCGAGGGTTTGAATCACATACACGGCGGCGGTGGAAAGACCGTTCATCAACAGCTCCTTATTGACCCAGTTGTTCGGCCAGCTCGGCGGAACGAGCGGCGGCGGCGTTCAATGCCTGTTGCACGAGGGATTCGAAACCACCGGCCTGGAAAGCCTTGATGGCTGCTTCGGTGGTGCCGTTCGGCGAGGTGACCCGGCGACGCAGTTCGGCGGCGTCCACATCGCTTTCAGTGGCCATGCGCGCCGCGCCAAGCGCGGTCTGCAGGGTCAGCTGCGCGGCGGTTTCGCGTGGCAGACCAAGCTGCTCGCCGGCGGCGGTCATCGCCTCGATGAGCAGGAAGAAGTAGGCCGGGCCGCTGCCGGACACGGCGGTGACTGCGTCGATCAGCTTCTCTTCATCCAGCCACAGGGCCACGCCGACCGCCGACAGCAGTTGCTCGGCCTGGGCGCGCTGCGCCGCGCTGACCTGCGCATTGGCGAACAGCCCGCTGACGCCCTGGCGCAGCAGCGCCGGCGTGTTGGGCATGCAGCGCACGATCGGTCGATCGCCCAGCCACTGTTCGAGGCTGGCGCAGGGAATGCCCGCGGCGATGGAAACGATCAAAGGACTGCCGGTCAGGCTGGGCGCCAGCGCCTGGCACACGGCTTTCATGACCTGCGGCTTGACCGCCAGCACCACCACGTCAGCGCCAGCCACCGCCTCGGCGTTGTCGGCGCACAGGAAGATACCGTGCTCGGCGCCCAGACGGGCGCGCTGTTCGGCGCTGGGATCGCTGGCGCGGATGCGTTCGGCGGGCACGCCCTGGGCGCGCAGGCCGCCGATCAGGCTGGCGGCCATGTTGCCGGCGCCGATGAAGGCGATTCGAGGTTGGTTCATAACGGATTCCTTCAGGAGGGGCGCGCGGCGGAATAGTCGCGCGCGCCGAACAGCGCCGTGCCGATGCGCACCCAGGTGGCGCCTTCGGCGATGGCGGATTCGAGGTCGTGGCTCATGCCCATGGACAGGGTATCGAGCTCATAAGGTAGCCGGGCCTGCAGTTCGCGCAGGCGGGCGAAGGCGGCGCGCTGCTCGGCGGGATCGTCAGTCGGTTCGGGGATGGTCATCAGTCCACGCAGACGCAGGTTCGGCAAGGCCGCCACGGCGGCGGCCAGCGCCGGCAGCTCCTCCGGCGCGCAGCCCGACTTGCTGGCCTCGCCGCTGACATTCACCTGCAGGCAGATGTTCAGCGCCGGCAGCCCGGCCGGGCGCTGTTCGGACAGGCGCTGGGCGATCTTCAGGCGATCCACCGAATGCACCCAGGCGAAATGCTCGGCGATGGCCTTGGTCTTGTTCGACTGGATGGGGCCGATGAAATGCCAGCACAGCGGCAGATCGGCCAGCGCCTGCTGCTTGCCCAGGGCTTCCTGCAGGTAGTTCTCGCCAAAATCGCACTGGCCGCGGGCGTATGCGGCGCGGATCGCCTCGGCCGGCTGGGTCTTGCTCACCGCCAGCAGACCGATGCCGGCCGGGTCGCGCCCGACCCCTTGCGCCGCCTCACGGATCCGCGCGCGGACCTTTGCAATCTTCTCTTCTATCGTCGACATTACTGGCGCTCTGAGCCGGGCCCCGGAGGCTTGGCATTCTACCCGCTTGCCTGTGATTGGGGAGTCCCATGGATATTACCGAGCTGCTCGCCTTCAGCGCCAAACAGGGCGCGTCGGACCTGCACCTGTCGTCCGGTTTGCCGCCGATGATCCGCGTGGACGGCGATGTCCGGCGCATCAACCTGCCGGCCATGGACCACAAACAGGTGCACGCGCTGATCTACGACATCATGAACGACAAGCAGCGCAAGGATTACGAGGAGTTCCTGGAAACCGACTTCTCCTTCGAAGTCCCCGGCGTGGCGCGCTTCCGGGTCAACGCCTTCAACCAGAACCGTGGCCCCGGCGCGGTGTTCCGCACCATTCCGTCCAAGGTGCTGACCATGGAAGACCTGTCCATGGGCGAGATCTTCAAGAAGATCGCCGACGTGCCGCGCGGCCTGGTGCTGGTCACCGGCCCCACCGGTTCGGGTAAGTCGACCACCCTGGCGGCGATGCTCGACTACATCAACAGCAACAAATACCAGCACATCCTCACCGTCGAGGACCCTATCGAATTCGTCCACGAATCCAAGAAGTGCCTGGTCAACCAGCGCGAGGTGCACCGCGACACCCTCGGCTTCAACGAAGCGCTGCGTTCGGCGCTGCGTGAGGACCCGGACATCATCCTGGTCGGCGAAATGCGCGACCTGGAAACCATCCGCCTGGCGCTGACCGCCGCGGAAACCGGTCACCTGGTGTTCGGCACCCTGCACACCACCTCGGCGGCCAAGACCATCGACCGTATCGTCGACGTGTTCCCGGCCGAGGAGAAATCCATGGTCCGCTCGATGCTCTCCGAGTCGCTGCAGGCGGTGGTCTCGCAGACCCTGCTGAAGAAGATCGGCGGCGGCCGGGTGGCGGCCCACGAGATCATGATCGGCACCCCGGCGATCCGTAACCTGATCCGCGAGGACAAGGTGGCGCAGATGTACTCGGCGATCCAGACCGGCGGCGCGCAGGGCATGCAGACCCTCGACGCCTGCCTGAAGAACCTGCTGGCCAAGGGCATGATCAGCCGCGACAGCGCCCGCGAAAAGGCCAAGTCGCCCGAGCATTTCTGAGCCAGCGGCGGCGCGATTCCGCAGGAGCGAATTCATTCGCGAGCTTCTGGCCACGGCCTGCAGCCTGGCCGACCGCCGAAAAGCTCGCGGACGAGTCCGCTCCCACGGCCCGACGCAGCTCCCGCTCGCGTAATTCTTAACGACAGGGATCATCCCCATGGAAATGGAACAACTGCTGCGCCTGATGGTGGAAAAAGGCGGCTCCGACCTGTTCATCACCGCCGGCGTGCCGCCGTCGATGAAGGTCAACGGGCGCATCCTGCCGGTGACCAAGGCCGCACTGTCCCCGGAAATGACCCGCGAGACCGTGCTCGGCACCATGAACGAGCAGCAGCGCCGCGAGTTCGCCGAGAACCACGAGTGCAATTTCGCCATCAGCGCGCGCGGCATCGGCCGTTTCCGGGTCAGCGCCTTCTACCAGCGCAATCTGGTGGGCATGGTGCTGCGGCGTATCGAGACCAACATTCCTACGCTGGACGACCTCAAGCTGCCCGAGGTGCTGAAGAAGCTGTCGCTCTCCAAGCGCGGCCTGATCCTGTTCGTCGGCGCCACCGGCACTGGCAAGTCCACCTCGCTGGCGGCGATGATCGGCCACCGCAACAAGAACTCCAGCGGCCACATCATCACCATCGAAGACCCGATCGAGTACATCCACCAGCACCAGAACTGCATCGTCACCCAGCGCGAGGTCGGCATCGACACCGAGTCCTTCGAGGTGGCACTGAAGAACACCCTGCGCCAGGCGCCGGACGTGATCCTCATCGGCGAGGTGCGCACCCGCGAGACCATGGACTACGCCGTGGCCTTCGCCGAAACCGGCCACCTGTGCCTGGCCACCCTGCACGCCAACAACGCCAACCAGGCGCTGGACCGCATCATCAACTTCTTTCCCGCCGACCGGCAGCAGCAGGTGTGGATGGACCTATCGCTCAACCTGCGCGCCATCGTCGCCCAGCAGTTGGTGCCGACCCCGGACGGCAAAGGCCGCCGCGCGGTGATCGAGGTGCTGATCAACACGCCGCTGGCCGCCGACCTGATTCGCAAGGGTGAAGTGCATGAGCTCAAGTCGCTGATGAAGCGCTCCACCGAGCAGGGCATGCAGACCTTCGACCAGGCGCTCTACCAGCTGTATACCCAGGGCGAGATCACCTACCAGGACGCGCTGGCCCATGCCGACTCGTCGAACGACCTGCGCCTGATGATCAAGCTGGGTTCGGAAACCGACGGCGAGCACCTGAGCGTCACCAGCCAGAAGCTCAGCCTGGCGCCCAGCGACGACGATCTCCGGATGTAGGACAGTCTGTAGGGTGGAAACTCGCGTAGCGATTTTCCAACAATGGGCGTGCCGCCAGGCTGCTGCGTCAAACGAAAAAACCCACCTCACGGTGGGTTTTTTCATTCACGGAACCGACTCAGATGGGGCGGCTGCCGTACTTGCTGTCCGGCTTCTTGGGCGGATCGGCGACGACGTTGGGCTCGATCTCCTGGACCCGGCCACCGCGCGCGAGGAATTCTTCCATGGCGCGGGCCAGCGCATCACGCTCCTTCTGCTTGGCCTCCACGCTGGGAAGCTCTTCAGGATCGACCGCCTGCTTGACCTTCTTGCTGGTGGGGGCAGGTGCCTCGACGTCATCGTCGCCGTCAATCTCCTCGGCGGCGCTCAGCTCCTCGCCTTCCTCCTCGTCGGTGGTTTCCAGTTCGTCCTGTTCGAGATCTTCGTCGCTCATATTCACCTCATGTCTTGCTCGAAGTCGGGTAGTTATAGCCCAGACAAAAAAAATTTCGACTTCGCCTAAAGCAGCAGTCACGCGTGCTCGCTGACGCACCCTGTGCGTGCCGGCTGGCGATTTTGGCGCGCATTCTAGCGTGGCGACGGAAAAAACAAAGGGCGCCCGAAGGCGCCCTTTGTCAGAGAGTACGACTCAGCGCGTGCTGGTGAACTCCGGGTAGGCCTCCAGGCCACATTCAGCCACGTCCACTCCCTCGTATTCCTCTTCCTCGGTGACGCGCAGGCCCATCACCGCCTTGATGATTGCCCACACGATCAGGCTGGCGAAGAACACCCAGGCGAAGATGCACACCACGCCCAGCAACTGCGCACCGAAAGCGGCGTCGGCGTTGGTGGCCGGCACGATCAGGCAACCCCAGATACCGACCACGCCGTGCACGGAAATGGCGCCGACCGGGTCATCGATCTTCAGGCGGTCCAGGCCGAGGATGCTGAACACCACCAGTACACCCCCCACGGCACCGATCAGCATGGCTTGCTCAGCGCTCGGGGTCAGCGGTTCGGCGGTGATGGCCACCAGGCCGGCCAGCGCCCCGTTGAGGATCATGGTCAGGTCGGACTTGCCAAACAGCAGGCGCGCGGTGATCAACGCGGCCACCAGGCCACCGGCGGCGGCCAGGTTGGTGTTGACGAACACCTGGGCCACGGCATTGGCATCTTCGATGGTGCTCATCTTCAGCTGCGAGCCGCCGTTGAAGCCGAACCAGCCCATCCACAGGATGAAGGTGCCGAGCGTAGCCAGCGGCAGGTTGGCGCCGGGGATGGCGTTGATCTGGCCATTGGGGCCGTACTTGCCCTTGCGGGCGCCCAGCAGCAGCACACCGGCCAGGGCAGCGGAGGCACCGGCCATGTGGACCAGGCCGGAGCCGGCGAAGTCGGAGAAGCCGGCGGCGTCCAGGAAACCGCCGCCCCACTTCCAGAAGCCCTGGATCGGGTAGATGAAGCCGGTCATCACCACCGCGAAGGCGATGAAGGCCCACAGCTTCATGCGCTCGGCCACGGCGCCGGACACCACCGACATCGCGGTGGCGGCGAACACGATCTGGAAGAAGAAGTCGGCGCGGGCAGCATAGTAGGGAGCGTCTTCCCCGCCGGCGGCGACCACGTCAACGGCGTTCTCGTCGCCGATCAGAAAGCCCAGGCTCGGCAGGATGCCGCCTTCCGGGCTGGAGTACATGATGTAGTAGCCGACCAGCAGGTACATGATGGAGGCCACGGAATACAGCACGATGTTCTTGGTGAGGATCTCGGCGGTGTTCTTGGCACGCACCAGACCCGATTCGAGCATGGCGAAACCGGCCGCCATCCACATCACCAGGGCACCGCAGATCAGGAAATAGAAGGTATCGAAGCCGTACTGGACGGGTATCAGGGCACTGCTTTCCATTGTGTTGTTCCTTGCTGTTGCGCGTCAGGCGCGCTTGAGGAAGGCGGCAGGCGGGGCCCACCGGGTGCCCGGCGCAAGGCCGGGCACCGCTCGGCTTACAGGTTGTAGCCGCGCTCGTTGTGCAGGCTGAGGTCGAGGCCGATGGTCTCTTCTTCCTCCGTCACCCGCAGGCCCATGACCAGATCGATCACCTTGAGGATCACGTAGGTCAGGACACCGGTGTACACGACGGTGAACAGCACGCTTTCGGTCTGGATCCACAGCTGGGTGGCGATGCTCTCGATCTCGCCGAAGCCGCCCAGGGACTGGGCGCCGAAGGCACCGACCAGGATCGCGCCGACGATACCGCCGACACAGTGCACGCCGAAGACGTCCAGCGAGTCGTCGTAGCCCAGCTTGCGCTTGAGGCTGGTGGCACAGAAGAAGCAGATCACACCGGAAGCCAGACCGATCACCAGGGCGCCGACCGGGCCGACCGCGCCAGCGGCGGGGGTGATGGCCACCAGGCCCGCGACCACACCGGAGGCGATGCCCAGGGCGCTGGGTTTGCGGTGGGTGATCCACTCGGCGAACATCCAGGCCAGCGCAGCGGCGGCAGTGGCGATCTGGGTGACCAGCATGGCCATGCCGGCGGTTTCGTCAGCGGCGGCGGCGGAACCGGCGTTGAAGCCGAACCAGCCGATCCACAGCATGGCGGCGCCCATCAGGGTGTAGCCCAGGTGATGCGGGGCCATCGGGGTGGTCGGGAAGCCCTTGCGCTTGCCCAGCACCAGGCAGGCCACCAGGCCAGCGATACCGGCGTTGATGTGCACCACGGTGCCGCCGGCGAAGTCGATCACGCCTTCGTCCCACAGCAGGGCGCCGTCGCCACCCCAGACCATGTGGGCCATGGGGGCATAGACGATGGTGAACCACACGGCCATGAACACCAGCATGGCGGAGAACTTCATGCGCTCGGCGAAGGCACCGACGATCAGGGCCGGAGTGATGATCGCGAAGGTCATCTGGAAGGTGACGAATACGCTTTCCGGGAAGGCGCCGACCAGGGCGTCCTTGGTCAGGTTGCTGAGGAAGGCGTTGTCCAGGCTGCCGACGATGGAGTTGATGTTGAACACACCAGCTTCCATGCCTTCCGTGCTGAAGGCCAGGCTATAGCCGTAGGCGAACCACAGGATGCTCATCAGACCAGTGATGGCGAAGCATTGCATCATCACCGAGAGCACGTTCTTGGAGCGCACCATGCCGGCGTAGAACAGCGCCAGGCCGGGGATGGTCATGAACAGCACCAGGGCGGTGGAGGTCAGCATCCAGGCGGTGTCGCCGGCATTCAGGGTGGCGGTTTCCTCCTGGGCCATGGCCAGGCTTGAGAAACCTAAAGACAACAGGGCGCCTAGCCCTGCGATTTTTCGCAGAGTCATGGTTGTTACTCCTGGGGCGGGGTGGGGTCGGAGGGGGCGTTAGATCGCGTCGGTGCCGGTTTCGCCGGTACGGATACGAATGGCCTGCTCCAGGTTCACGACGAAGATCTTGCCGTCGCCGATCTTGCCGGTATTGGCCGCCTTGCTGATGGCTTCGATGACGCGGTCGAGCTGGTCATCGTCGATGGCCACTTCGATTTTCACCTTGGGCAGGAAGTCGACGACATATTCGGCGCCACGGTACAGCTCGGTGTGGCCCTTCTGCCGTCCGAAGCCCTTGACCTCGGTGACGGTGATGCCTTGAACACCGATGTCGGACAACGACTCGCGGACGTCGTCCAGTTTGAACGGCTTGATGATGGCAGTGACTAGTTTCATGAAACTTCTCCCGTTAGGTGGACTTGCCCCAGAAGTACTTAACCCCACGGCAAGTCTAAGCTCAGTGTCTGGCCTTTGGAACGCATCGCCGGCGCTGGCGCAGTCGTTTTCTTCTGTCCTGGAGCGCTGCGGTCGAAAGGCGGGCTCAGGTTCTGCATCAGTGCACGTGACACTTGGGATATAGCGAAAAGCTTGCCAGGTGCCTGCAAGCCACGGCCCACGCGGGCCGCAGCGATGGGCGCGGGCTGCCGACCGGCGGCGACGCACCAGGATGGAGCACGACAGCCCGGCCCGGTGCGTCTTTTACGTGCACGGCCCTAGGCTTTGGTCGGAGCGGTGCCCGGCCCGTGGCCGCGGCTGCAGGATTCCCAGCCAGCCGTTCTGCGCTAAACTGCCCGCCGACTTTCCCTCAGGAGCCGCCCATGCTGCCGCCCAAAGCCTTGTTCGATGCCATCAGCAGCCAGGCTGCCCGCCTGATCGGCGAAACCTCGCTGCCGCCCGCGGAGCTGGAGTCTCGCCTCAAGGCCCTGCTGCAGAGCGCCTTCAGCAAGCTGGATCTGGTCAGTCGCGACGAGTTCGACAGCCAGATGGTCGTGCTGGCCCGTACTCGCGCCCGCCTGGAAGCCCTCGAAGCCCGCGTGGCGGAGCTGGAAGCGCAGCGCACCGAGCAGGCCTGAGCACGCAGCGCCCAATCCCCCCTGCAAGGATGCGGGGTGCCGTCAATCAAGGAGTGATGCATGTCTTTGGCCCTGGTCCATAGCCGCGCGCTGGTGGGTGTCGAGGCCCCTGCCGTCAGCGTGGAAGCCCACCTGGCCAACGGCCTGCCCTCGCTGACCCTGGTAGGCCTGCCGGAAACCAGCGTGCGCGAAAGCAAGGACCGCGTGCGCAGCGCCCTGCTCTGCTGCGGCTTCGAGTACCCGCAGCGACGCATCACGCTGTCCCTGGCGCCGGCGGACCTGCCCAAGGATGGCGGCCGCTTCGACCTGGCCATCGCCCTGGGCATTCTCGCCGCCAGCGGCCAGGTGCCCAACGAACCCCTCTGCCACTACGAATGCCTGGGCGAGCTGGCGCTGTCCGGCGAGCTGCGCCCGGTACGCGGCGTGCTGCCGGCCGCGCTGGCCGCGCGCGCGGCGGGGCGCAAGCTGATCGTCGCCGCGCAGAACGCCGAGGAAGCCAGCCTGGCCTCGGGGCTCGAGGTGTATGCGGTCGAGCACCTGCTGCAGCTGGCCGCGCACCTCACCGGCCAGGAACCGCTGGCGCCCTACCAGGCCCAGGGGCTGCTGCGCCAGACGCAACCCTATCCGGACCTCGCCGACGTGCACGGCCAGTTGGCCGCCAAGCGCGCCCTGCTGGTGGCCGCGTCTGGCGCCCACAACCTGCTGCTCAGCGGCCCGCCCGGCACCGGCAAGACGCTGCTGGCCAGCCGCCTGCCCGGGCTACTGCCGCCGCTGGAGGAGTCCGAAGCCCTGGAGGTGGCCGCCATCCATTCGGTGGCCGCCCATACACCGCTGAGCCACTGGCCGCAGCGTCCGTTTCGCAATCCACACCACAGCGCCTCCGGCCCCGCTCTGGTGGGCGGCGGCAGCCGGCCGCGCCCCGGCGAGATCACCCTCGCCCACCAGGGCGTGCTGTTTCTCGACGAGCTGCCCGAGTTCGATCGCAAGGTGCTGGAAGTGCTGCGCGAGCCGCTGGAAAGCGGCGAGATCGTCATTGCCCGCGCCACGGAGAAGCTGCGTTTTCCGGCGCGCTTCCAATTGGTCGCCGCCATGAATCCCTGTCCGTGCGGTTACCTGGGTGATGCCGGCGGGCGTTGCCGCTGCACGCCGGAACAGGTGCAGCGCTACCGCAACAAGCTGTCGGGGCCGTTGCTGGATCGCATCGACCTGCACGTCACGGTGGCCCGCGAAACCACCCAGCTCGCCCCCACGGAGACCACGCCGCAAAGCACCCCGCAGGCGGCCGACCAGGTGGCCCGCGCGCGGGCGCGCCAGCAGGCCCGCCAGGGTTGCGCGAACGCCTTCCTCGACCTGCCGGGGCTGCGCCGGCATTGCGTGCTGGCGGACGAAGACCGCCTCTGGCTGGAAAAGGCCTGCGAACGCCTGGGACTCTCGCTGCGCTCGGCCCACCGACTGCTCAAGGTGGCGCGCACCCTGGCCGACCTGGAGGAAAGCGAACACGTCGGCCGCCCGCACCTGGCCGAAGCGCTGCAGTATCGGCAGGGGCAGGGCTGAACTATCAGCAAAAAACCCCGGGGCCTTGCGGCACCGGGGTTCTTCGTCACGTCTGGCCGATCAGTTGAACGGCTGCGGACGCGGGGTCTTGGCGGTGGACGGCGGCAGGATCGGCAGCGCGAAGCTCGGCTGCTCGCCGGTCAGGGTCTTCAGGAAGGCGGTGATCTGGGCGATCTGCTTCTGCTCCAGCTTGCGACCCAACTGCAGACGGGCCATCACGTCGACCGCTTCTTCCAGGTTCCAGTAGGCACCGTCGTGGAAGTAGGGGTAGGTCAGCTCGACGTTGCGCAGGGTCGGCACCTTGAACTTCATGCGGTCGGCATCGTTGCCGGTCAGGCCGGCAACACCCTCGGCCGGATTCTGGGTGGCGTAGGGTTCGACCAGACCCATCTTCTGGAAGGAGTTGCCGCCCACGGCGCTACCGTTGTGGCAGGCGGTGCAGCCCACGTCCTTGAACAGCTGGTAGCCGGCCAGTTCGTCCTTGTTCAGGGCCTTCTTGTCGCCCTTGAGCCACTGGTCGAAGCGCGAGTTCGGGGTCACCAGGGTCTCTTCGAAGGCGGCGATGGCGTCGGTCACCTGGTCGATGTCGATGGCGTTCTTGCCGTAGACCTTCTTGAAGGATTCACGGTACTGCGGGATGGATTGCAGCACGTCCACCGCCAGGGTATGGGTGAAGCCCATTTCCATCGGGTTGGCGATCGGGCCACCGGCCTGCTCCTTCAGGTCCGCCGCACGACCGTCCCAGAACTGCGCCAGGTTCAGGCTGGAGTTCAGCACGGTCGGCGAGTTGATCGGGCCCTGCTGCCAGTTGTGACCGATGGAGGACGGCAGGTTGTCGCTGCCGCCCATGGAGAGGTTGTGGCAGGAGTTGCAGGAAATGAAGCCCGACTTGGACAGGCGCGGGTCGAAGAACAGCTGCTTGCCCAGCTCCACCTTGGCCTGGTTGGTCACCTTGGCCGGCTGGATCGGCTGAATCGGTTCGTTGCTGGGCGCAGCAAAGGCGCTGGCGCTCACAGTCAGGCTCAAGGCCAGCATCACGGGTTTGAACATGGTCGGCTCCTACTGCTCATCAGGGTTAGACCAAAGATGCCGGTGGCGGCACACGGCCATATTGATGCATATCAAGGTGCTATCGGAAAGACATCGGTAATGCACCGCATCCCGGGCGCACGGCTTTTTGCGCTCCCACAGTTGGGCGTGCCAGCGGTGCATATCACCATGGGCGAGACACAGGCAAACAAAAACCCCTGCCGCCTAAGGACGACAGGGGTTCGGTTACAGCGAAGCCGTGATTACATCAGCG
Organism: Pseudomonas sp. RL; assembly: GCF_000647775.1. NCBI lineage: Bacteria > Pseudomonadati > Pseudomonadota > Gammaproteobacteria > Pseudomonadales > Pseudomonadaceae > Pseudomonas > Pseudomonas sp. RL. Next base: position 83,226 of record NZ_JBOY01000008.1, read on the forward strand.
GGATGCTGTAGTTCACGATGAAGCGGGTTTGGTCGATGTCGGCGGTCTTGCCGTCGCCGTCGTACATGCCGTGCATCAGACGAGCGCCCAGACCCTTGAACTGACCCTCCGGAATGGTGTAGCCCACCACAACGTCAGTTTCGGTGTGATCGCGCTCCAGCACGCCGCCGTCGCCCATCTGGTGCAGGACGCTAGCGCTCAGGCCCTTGACACCCACGGTGCCAAAGTCGAAGCCGTAGCTGACCAGGGTGACTTTCTCATCCTGGTTAGCCATCAGGCCGTTACCGATCATGCGCTCGGAGATCAGGTAGTTGCTGTTGCTCAGCTGTCCGAAGCCGGTATCACCCGACAGTTCCTGGTAGCCAACACCGAAGGTGTGGCCGGCGATGGAGTAGTTGACCAATGCACTCCACAGCTTGTTGTCGTTGCGGGGATTAGCACGACCATCGCCATCACCATCTTCCGAGGTGTTGAAGTAACGCAGGTCAGCGCCCAGCTTGCCGGCGCCCACGGCTGCGGAGTACTTCAAGCCAGCGAAGTGCTGCTTGTAGGTGTTGTGCAGTTGGCCGAAGTAGTACTGGGCGGTCAGGCCGTCCATTACCTTGTAGTCGGCGCCCAGCAGCGAGAACTCGCCACCGAAGCGGTCGTTATTGTCAGTCCACTGATCCTCGTCACGCATGGACACCTTGGTCAGGTGAGCTGCGGTCAGGGTCAGGCCAGCGACATCCTGGTTGGTCAGCATCGCGCCTTCGAACAGCTGCGGCAGCATGCGTGCATCGTTGGAGACCAGGACCGGAGTAACGGGACGCAGGGCACCGAGGTAGCCAGTGGTCTTGCCGACGCGGGCCTTCAGGGTGGCACCACCCTTGTTCAGGCGCTCGGCCGACTCGTCTGCGCTATAGCGCTCGAACAGCATGGCGGCCTGCTGGTCGCCGTGGTCAGCCAGCTTGTACGCAGCGGCACCGAACAGGTCGACACCGACACCAATCGCGCCTTCAGTGAAGCCGGACTTGTAGTTCAGCATGAAGGCCTGGCCCCACTGGCCGCCTTCAACTCCTGCTGCACCGTTGAACTCATCGGTGTCCTGAGCAAAGTAGTAGTTACGCAGGTCCAGGCTCAGCTTGCTGTCCTTGACGAAATCAGCGGCAGCGAACTGGCTCATGCCCAGGGCGCTGACGGCGACGGCTACAGCCACGGCAGTTTTTTTCATTTGTTCTTACTCCAGTTTTGGTTTTTTCGAGCCGGGTTTTTGGCCCGTCTTCGAGCGCATCGGTCGGAACACCTTTCCCCCCAGCGTTCCGACGATATTCGCGACCGACCGTCCCCAACGGTACCGCTCGGCCTTTCACCTGCCTGTTGTGCCTTCCTGTTGGCCAGGCATCGAACCTGTTACAAACCACAACAAAAGTTAGGTGCGGGCCTTTATGACAGAAAAAAATCGGGTTTTGAAGCCTACCGATGGCCAATGTTGCCGCGGAAAAGGCGAGCCGGTTCACCGTTCCGCATGCTGGAAGGTTTCCGACAGACGGTGATTCCCGCATGTTTGCGGCATTCTGGCGCCAGGGACCCGCCGTTTCGTTGCCCGGTATCAATCCGACGGTAACCTTCGGCCAGTCGTCGCGCTGAGTGAACTTCCGTATACTGCCGCGCCTATTCCCGCCGGCGCTTGCAGTTCACGATGAAAGCGTTCCCGAATGCCCTCCTGTTGACGGTGGGCTATGCCCTGGGCTCCACCCTCTGGGTTTTCCTCAGCAACCAGCTGTTGCTGCGCTGGCTTGGTCCCGGCGAGCAGTACTACGCCTGGCAGACCTACAAGGGTCTGATCTTCGTCGCGATCAGCACCCTGCTCCTGTACCTGTTCCTGCGCCTGCAGCGCCGCCTGCTCGACGATGAGCTGCAAGTACGCCGCCAGCATGAAAACCGCCTGCGGCAATCGGCTGCCGTGTTCGACAACACCCTCGAGGGGGTGGTGATCACCAACACCCAGAACCGCATCATCCACGTCAACCGGGCCTTCGAGCGCATTACCGGCTATACCGAGGCCGAGGTGCTGGGCAACACGCCGAGCCTGTTCAAATCGGGCCGCCATGACCGCAGTTTCTACAACATCGTCTGGGGCGAGCTGCAGGCCCATGGCAGCTGGAGCGGCGAGATCTGGAATCGCCGCAAGAACGGCGAGATCTTTCCACAATGGCAGCGTATCCACGCCATTCGCAACGAGTTCGGCGAACTGACCCACTACGTGGCGATCTTCTCCGACATCAGCGCGATGAAGCAGACCCAGCAGGAGCTGGACCACCTGGCTCACCACGACCCGCTGACTGGCCTGCCCAATCGCCTGCTGTTCAACGAGCGCGTGCAGCATGCCCTGGAGCGCAATGCGAAGAGCCAGCAGGGCGGCTGCGTTCTGCTGCTGGACCTGGACCTGTTCAAGGACATCAACGAGAGCCTCAGCCACAGCACCGGCGACGAAGTGCTGCGCAAGGTGGCCGAGCGTTTGTCGGCGGTTGGCAAGGGCCTGACGGTGGCGCGCCTGGGCGGCGACGAATTCGCCCTGCTTTGCGAGGACGGTGGCGACGCGCAGCGGGCGACCGCGCTGGCCGAAGCCGTGCTGCAGAGCCTGCATGCCCCCTTCCAGATCGCCGGCGCCACGCTGTTCCTGACCACCAGCATCGGCATCGCCCTGTTCCCCGAGGACGGCACCCAGCTTGACCAGTTGATCCGCAATGCCGACTCCGCGCTGTTCAAGGCCAAGCAGAGCGGCCGGCAGACCTACGCCTTCTACACCCAGGAGCTGACGCTGCAGGCACGCCAGCGCATGGAGCTGGGCGCCGCACTGCGCCAGGCCATCGAGGCCCAGCACCTGCTGCTCAATTTCCAGCCGATTCTCGACCTGAAAAGTGGCCAGGTGCGCGGGGTGGAAACACTGGTCCGCTGGCGACACCCGTCCCGCGGAATGATTCCTCCCGGCGATTTCATTCCGCTGGCCGAGGAAAACGGCCTGATCGCCGCCATCGACACCTGGGTGCTCGGCGCCGCCTGCCGACAGATGCGCGCCTGGCAGGATGCGGGCATCGACCTCGACTTCATCGCGGTGAACGTTTCCAGCCGCCTCTTCAGCCGGGGCGAGCTGGAAGAGCACGTGCGCCGCGTACTGACGGAGACCGGGCTGCGTTCCGGCTGCCTGGAGCTGGAAGTCACCGAGAGCGCGGTGATGCACGATCCGGACGCGGCCTGCGAGCAGTTGCGACGGCTGAGCAACCTCGGCGTGCGCCTGTCGATCGACGACTTCGGCACCGGCTATTCCTCGCTGCTGCGCCTGAAGAGCCTGCCGGTGGACAAGCTGAAAATCGACCAGGGCTTCATCGCCGGCCTGCCCGACGACGAGGATGACGCCGCCATCACCCGGGCGATCATCGCCCTGGCGCACAGCCTGGGCCTGGCCGTAGTGGCCGAAGGCATCGAATCGCCCGCCCAGGCCGCGCTGCTCGCCCGCTACGGCTGCGGCCTCGGCCAGGGCTACTGGTTCGGCCGCCCGCTGCCGGCCGCCGAGCTGGACTGGCGGCCCCGGCCGCTGCCGCGCGTGCAGGCGGAAACCCTCACCGTCAGGTCATAGTTTCCCCCGCCCCTGACCGGAGACAGCGCGCCAGGTACATCGCGTCCCACCGATGCACCCACGCGCCACAAGCGCGCCGTGCCGGCGCGATGGTGGACAAGAACGACGTTGTCCACCCTACGTCTTGCAGGCGGGAACCCTCTCCATCCTCGATGGGCGACAGTCACGTAGGGTGGATCGCGCTCCATCGATCCACCCTCGCGCGCCAGGTGCGGCCGGCTAGGCGCGGCCCCCCGCCTAAAGTTCCACCCCCAGCCCGCTGACCCGCCGCACGCGGCGCTGCACCGCCGCCTCGAACACCCCGGCACACGGTTCCACCAGGGTGAACCGTTCGCGGGCGCGGGTGATGGCGGTGTACAGCAGCTCCTTGGTCAGCACCGGGTTCAGCGCGTCCGGCAGCACCAGCGCGGTGTGGGCGAACTCCGAGCCCTGGGACTTGTGCACGGTCATGGCGAACACGGTCTCCACGGCGGTGAGGCGGCTGGGCAGCACGAAGCGCACGCCGCCGGAGCCGTCGTTGCGCGGGAAGGCCACCCGCAACAGCGGCGCACCGTCCTCGCCGGGCAGACGCAGGGCGATGCCGATGTCGCCGTTCATCAGGCCCAGCCCGTAATCGTTGCGGGTCACCAGCACCGGGCGGCCCTCGTACCATTCGTGGGCGGGATCGATCAGCCCCTGGCGCTGCAGCTCATCCTGCACGCGCTGATTCAGGCCCTGCACGCCCCAGTCGCCCTTGCGCAGCGCGCAGAGCAGGCGGAAGCGGTCGAAGGCGCCAAGCACAGCGTTCGCCCAGTACTGCCAAGCCGGGCCGTTGAGCGGCTCCATGTCCAGCGGGCGCCCGGCCCGCAGCTCGCGCAGGTAATGCGCATAACCCTCCGCGCCCCCGTGGCCCTGGCTGATCAGCCGCGCCAGGCCGGCCGGCACGCCGCGCAGGGCATGCACGTCCGGCGCGCCCTGCGCCAG
>NZ_JBOY01000009.1:0-22775 GCF_000647775.1 Pseudomonas sp. RL
TCGTAAAAAAGGCCGCCGCGTACTTTGCCAAGAGCCTCAAGTGAAGTACGCCTTCATGAGAACCCACACCTCGCAGTTTTCGGTGAAAGCCATGTGCCGTGTGCTGGGCGTCGCTCGTAGCGGCTTCTACGCCTGGTGCTCACGCCGCCCCTCTGCACGCCATCAGCAACGGGCCGAACGGGATCAGCGAGTCGCTCAGGCCTACAGCGCAAGCAAAGGCCGCAGCGGAGCTCCACGGCTTTGCCATGACCTGCGGGACGCGGGGTTGCCCTGCAATCGCAAGACGGTTGCTGCCTCGATGCGACGGCAAGGATTGCGCGCCAAAGCGGCCAGGAAGTTCAAGGCCGCGGCCGAACCAGCTCTGCAGCAGATGCCGCACCCAGCATGGCCGTTTGACGGACGCCCACCTTCGCACTTCGGACAGCCCGGCTAATCGGCCCCTGCCGCGGACTTACTCACCATTTCAATTGGCACAGTTCCTTGCGGATCTGTTGGCGCTTATCTACGTAGTCGGAGCCAGCGAAGGTCGCCTGCTTCATGGGAACGCTTGGCGAGTAAGTCGGCGTTTTGCAGAGCTCCCTTCTTCAACTCATGCATCCTTCCCCACAACTTATTAATCTCTCTCGTCACCGGCCTCTCTATCTTCCTATGGAACAACAAACCAACAGTCAGGCTAATTAAAACCATTATCGCGAGCGCATATTCGTATAATAAAATCACGCCATATTTTTCATAAAAAAACAAAAAGCAACTTTTTGCGACAATAAGAGTCTGTATATGCGTCAGATACAAGCTGTAAGATGCGTCGCCTATGGCAAAAATAATACCTTTAGGGCTAGTATCCTTATTCACGCTAAGAGCACCGTACAAGATAACCGAATAAATCAGCCCGTAAGACAACGCACGCCCTAAATAGCCATCACCTCTAAACCCAAAATAAGAAATTGTCATTACTGCCAAAACAGAAGAACCTAGCAAAATCCAACCAACACCTGGCCTAACAAGGTAATTTTTTAAGTATAGCCAACCCACAAATGTCCCAAATGAAAACTCCAAAATAATCGGATTCAAATAAACTTGTTGCATTATATTCAATTCACCCCAAGCATACCAAAGGGCGGAAAGGATCGAAAATAAAACCGCCAAAAAAACCAAGGCGTACGCCCTAAAAATAAGCATTGAAAAAGCAAGACTAAAATAAAAGAAAATCTCCAAGTTAAGGGTCCACGAAACCACCAAGAAAGGTTGGGCTTGCGAATAAGCGTTGTAAGACGGCAAGAAAACCGAAGACGCCAATATATTCTGCCAACTAAAACTGTAATTGCCAACGAACAACAATATACAAACAAAGTGAAAAACCATAGCAATCCATAGCGGCGGCGCTATTCTTATTAACCTTTTAACAATAAAATCCCGCAAACTATCTGCCGAAAAAAGCATGCGCCGGAAAAATGTTATGGTTATAACAAATCCGCTAATAACAAAAAAAAAGTCAACCCCAGAACTCCCCAAGTAATCTATAAAGCCCTTACCAACCACCAAGTCGGAAGAACCCAAACTTCTCACATAAGAGTTATATGAAACCTTCGAGTGATACATCACAACCAGTACTGATGCTACCGCACGAAAGACCTGCACAAAATTAATCAATCTAATTCTCTCGCAATTACTAGCTTCTGAACGGAAACGACTGCCCGAGACACCACAGCATGCGAGCCCAGGTGGCCATGGCGACGAAACTTCTTGCTAAATTATTGTAGCGAGTGCCGCTCCGGCAGCTCTCATTCAGCCAGCAAAATACTCGCTCGATAATTTTGCGTTGCTGCTACCTTGGATCAAAAAGCCGGAGTAAACACAGCTTGGCCTTGCGCTTCATGGTCGGCAGCAGGCTGCATTGATACGGTTGCAATATCGCCGCAGTACTCGGCATAGCAACCCTTGTCTGCCAGCAAGCAGCAGCGCAAACGGGGCTACCCCCGCTTGCGTGAGGGACGCTAACTGATCCAGTACCATTTGAACATTCGAGGTGTCGCTGGCCTTTCTCGGTGAATTTTTTCCCGGCGGCAGAAGAGCACGGGTTGCTTTCAACGCTGTCGAGTCAATTATCTAGATATCCAAATCAACTTAACTTCCTGAAACCGCTCATGAAAGTGCTCGGACGCTCCCATCTCTATAGGCCGCGCCCGAGTGCAGAACTTAGAATATGCCGTTGAGCGTCAAGCCCGCATCACCTCCAAGTCGCCCGATCTTATGCGCGGGGCTAAACCAGATCTGCAATCAGCCCCCAAGCGGCATCGAAAAGTTCGTAACGCTTAGCCATGGGGATCAAAACTTTCATGGTGTCGAATCCATCCGTTCGGATTATTCCTACAGAATTTAATAAGCGTTCTTATTAATAAATCCCTTGAACACTGTAAGGAAGATGATCTTCAAATCCAGCCACAACGACCAGTTGTCGATGTACCAAAGGTCGTACTCCACCCGCTTCTGCATCTTGTCCAGGGTGTCCGTCTCGCCTCGGTAGCCATTCACCTGCGCCCAGCCGGTAATGCCCGGCTTCACCTTGTGGCGCTGCATGTAGGACTCAACCATATCCTTGTAATACTCGTTGTGGGCCAACGCATGGGGACGCGGGCCCACCAGCGACATGCGCCCCTGCAGCACGTTGAAGAACTGCGGCAACTCATCCAGGCTGGTGCGGCGCAGGAATGCACCGATCGGCGTGATCCGTGCATCGTTTTTCTTCGCCTGGGTGACGCCGTTACCGTTCTCCTGGTGCACCACCATCGAGCGGAACTTATACACCTTGAACTTCTTGCCGTTGATGCCTGTGCGGTACTGCTTGAACACCACCGGCCCGGGCGACGTGGCCTTGACCGCGATAGCGATCCCCACGCAGACCGGCAAAATCAACAGACTGATCAGCCCGCCAATGATGATGTCCTCGGTGCGCTTGATGAAGCGCGCCGGACCATCCATCGGGGTGCAACTGAGATCCAGCGAGTACAAGCCCGCGATGTGAGAAACCTTATGGTTCAACAGCGGCAAGTCGCCCCAGTCCGGGAACATGCGCACCCCAACGGTGCTGTGGCGCAGGGCGTACATGATGTCCGGTAAGGCCTTGCCCTGCTCGATGCGAAGCGAGAGCCACACCTCATGAACACGCTCATCCTGAACTGCATCAACCAGCTCCTCTAGCCAGCCTGAGTCCTCTTGAAAGGGCAAGCGGCGGACCACCTTGAAACCCTGTAGCCGTAGCGCCGATTCCTGGTCCGACTTAAACGTACCGCCGCCGGAATCCACAAGCAGTACCGTTTTAAGGTTACGCCCACCGGCCCGCACCTGGCGCAAGAACACGTACATCGCCAGGCGCATCACAAACGTCAGCCCCATTCCGAACGCCAACAGGTAGGCGAACCAGATACGAGAGTAGGTATCTGACGTTTTCAGAAAAAATGTTAGGGCAAGCAAGATGCTTGCAGCTGCCAGCCACCCCGTTAAGAAACGTACGAACTGGGAGAAGAAGGGCTTACCCCGGTGAGAGCCATACACGCCTGTAAAAACCAGACAGGCGACCACCACAATGCCGGCAATGAGAGTCGCAGTGTTGTAGCGCCCCGGCATGTCGAATGAACCAAAGCGCAGGTAGTGAGCCAGAAGACTCGCCAATATGACCAAGCCTAGTTCTACCAATGCAACGATCAAAGGCACCGGATAGCGCTCAGCAAAGGTTGGCTGGAAGCTTGGGGTGGATCTCATGTCCATGTAAAACCTTAAGGAGGTACGAAACGCTGGGTTGCAAATGGTAATTCTTCTAGCGAAGAAAATCTCCGCTTTTGCAGGCGGCTCGCTGCTTTCGCTCCGTCTAGCGCGCCACTGTTGCGTATCCGGTATCGGATTTCTGTTTTTCGGGCTGTCGAATGCCCAGTAAAATTCCAACCGGGACCCACACGACCACCCACCAAGGTGAAGGGCGAGTAAAAACTGAATCAATATCCGTAATCATCGCTACCAGCGCATAAACCATCAATGCAAGCCCTAGCCTAGCAAGTGGCAACGTTCTGCACTGCCACCCTTTAACCAAGAGACTCGCAGCAAGCAAAAGAAATAACGCAAAACCAAATACTCCATATTCATACCAAAGTTGGAAGTAAAAGTTATGCGCATGCCAGACAGGATATTCTCCACTATCATAATCAAAGACATAATTAAAGCTAGCGCCCGCTCCAGCGCCAAAAAGCCAAAATTCGGGAAGGCGCTCAAACCAACTCCGCCAAATTGTATCTCGCCCACTGACCCCTCGCAGCATTTCATATTGAAGTTCATTCCAAAAAACAAAAGGAGCAACTAGCAGAGAGAGCCCGACCAGGCAAATTAAATATCTAGACCTACGATTGGGGAACAAAATTAATAACAAAATAATTCCTGCCAACGTAGCAAACCAAGCGCCACGGGTAAAACTGAGCATTACATAACCAAAAGTCCCAACAGCAGCCAACGCAAGAAAAAAACCCTGAAATACATTTATATTAGACCCAACAAATAAATAAATGATAACAACAGCAAATACACCAAAATAAAGACCAGCAACTACTGGATGCTTAAAATCCGCAAGGCCATTCCAGCCCAGCTCTGAAAAACGATCAGCAAAGCGCATTGCGTTATATTCAAACTTCCTATCCAGCACACCAAACTGATAGTAAATAGTCCACCAAGCAAAGAAAGCGACAATCGCCACCAAAAACAGCAAAAAAAAGTTAAATTTCGAAGTGCGCCTTACCAAGGTTGCCACTGAAAAAACATATAAACAAATCAGTAGAGAAACCTTGAACCAATACCCTCCCCCCCCTTGAGAGCCAGGATGCATAACTCCATGAAAAAAAACCCATAAAAGCATAGAAAAAAATATCAAGCCGGATATATTTCCCCACAAATACAATGCGAATCGCTGCCAAATTAGCAAAACTAAAGAAGGGGCAAAAAGACAGATATACATCTGTACAGCGTGACGACTCCCATCATTATTAAAAAGTTCGCCCGCCACCTGTACAAATATACCGAAAGCTAAGATCCAAACCCAGCACCTAGACAAAGAAGGATTCATATCATACCGCTGAATAACGCCCATAAGCCCCTCTCGCTTAATGGCAGACAAAGCTTCACGAGCCATAGTGCTTATACCCGTGTCTAAAAGCGGAGAGTCTGACGAATTTTTTCTTTGATGACCAAACCAAAAAACTTTGCATTTGTCACCAGATACCGCTTCCACATCCTCCTTGGCTCTTGAAGAACACGATAGAACCACTCCAAGCCATAATTCTGCATCCATTGCGGAGCACGCTTTATTTTTCCAGAAACGACATCAAAGGTACCTCCAACCCCCATAACAAACGTCACACCCAACTTATCTCTCCAACGATTAATAAAGTTCTCTTTTTTGGGGGAAGTAATTGCAACAAATAATAACTTGGCACCCGAGGATCGAATGTCCTCCACCACCGCCTCCTCGTTTTCCCAAAAATAACCATGGTGATGCCCTGCGACTCTCAAATTAGGATAGCTAACCTTGATCTTTTGCACTGCTTCTTCTAGAACCTCTGCTTGAGCCCCTAAAAGGTATACCGGGTAGCCATTCTGCTCGCTCATACGAAGCAGCTCGTGAAAAAGATCAATCCCGGCTACCCGCTGAGGCACAGAAAACCCAAGAATTCGAGCCCCTAAAACCACACCCATTCCGTCAATATTTATGATATCGCAGGAGTGCACCGACTCCCTCAACTGGGAGTCAGTGCGCATATTGACTAACTTCGCGACATTTACGACAACATGCTGAGTAAAACGGTCATCAGCTACCGAATCCTTGATTGATTCAACCGTTTCGTCCATGCTCGCTACATCCATCGGGCAATCTAAAAGTTTAATCCTGCGCATTTTCCATCTCAACGCGAAATCGATTAAAGAAGGCCAACGAATAATATCCCCACGCCTGAGTCCAGCGCGTGTAGTTAATACTATTTCTTATCCAACGTGTTTTTTGATAAAAAAATCTAGCCTTTCCAGGTATAAAAAGCAATTGAACCGCTCGCTCAACCACCCTATCACACAAGACGAAGTCCTGCTTTCCGCCAACCTTAAGCAAGGTTAAAATCGCCTGGGAAAAACTATGCATATCAATTGGGTAAACATTATTATCATAATACTTTACCACCCCATCATCTGAGATAAATGTTCTCACATAATAAGAATAACCATTAGAGATACAACTATCGAACTCGCCAGTTTGTATTGCGTCTCGCAGCAAACAAAGCGCCTCTAAATTATAACCGGTATGAAATCCATCGATAAAATTATGATGGTGGCGGGTGCCATAGACCCAAGAGCCGTCTGCCAATTGCTCGCTTACCGATTGACGCGCGACGGAAAGTGCTTGATTAACAATGCACTCATCTCCAAGTTTTTTTCCAGCAAAGGCACACCATGCTGCGCCCCATAGACTGGCGTTATGCACAAATGCAGTTTCGCCTGGTATGTAAGCAAAAAAACAGCGGTTATCCGACTCCATATACAAGAACTTTGAAATGAAACGAGCCGAGTCTAGAGCCAGGTAACACATTTCCTCATTTGAAGTTAGTTCACCTAATTCAAATAGCGCACGAGCCACATAGGTTGTGGTAATTATGTTGGGTTTGCCCGTAGGGACAAAAAAGGCTCTTGCTTGCCAATCGAAGTGGTAACCCCAGCACGCATGCTTCCACTCTTGACGGTCACAGCACTGCGCTTGTAGCCAAGCAGCCAATTCATTAGCATCTGCTAGATAGCTCTTATCACCTGATCTACGGTAATCCTCCAAAAGCCCCAAGATAATTATTGCAATCCCTTTAGGATTGCGTTTCTTTGGAACCAAAAAAAGGGGGCGAAAATTAACTGGAGACAACTTTCCAAATTGTATCCAAGCCAATCTTGCAAAATATGATTTCGATAGAAAGGTTCTTTTGAAAAGGATACTATTTAAAAAATCATAGGGATCATATCCAGAAAAATCGTTAGATCGAAGCTCAGCGAGAACCCTGTCATTCAATTCAGTGGTTACCATAAAAACCAACCTAATTAAAAATCCTTATAGATAGACAAAGTCTTTTCCATCATACTTTCAGATGAAAAAGATCTCAACGCCTTAAAGTAACCTTCTCTACCCATATGAACCGCCAAGGAAGGATCTTTAATGAGCCGCTCAATACAATCCGCTATTTGCATCGGGCACGATTTTTCCACTAAAAAACCTGAGATATTCGGCTCCACCAGATCCAACAACCCCCCAAGAGCTGTACAGACGACAGGTTTCCCCACAAGCATTGCCTCAAGAACCGAGATGCCAAATGACTCGAAATGGCTTGGCAAACAGAAGATGGAACATTCCAAATACAAATCAGCCTTGGCCTCCCCTGTCACCCATCCTAAAAACTGCACATCTTCAGCGCCTCGTGCCAAAGCATACTTCTTCCAGAAATCAATATTTCCTTCCCCGGCACAGACCAATCGGATTGTGAGGCCCCGCCTACACAATATCGCCATGGCATCAATTAAATCTAAAAGTCCTTTCTGCTCTGTAAGCGACCCAGCAAATAGAACATAAGGGGGTGGCGTTAATTCTTTAGGGCTGGCACCTAGTTTTTCAAACTCTGGAGAAGAGTTTGGGATGACCACCGCTTTTACTCCCACCCGATAGCGAGTCTGCAGTTGCCGTAAAAACCAATTAGACACAACAATGACTTTATCTGAGCCTTTCAAGAAGAAACGAAAAAGTCGCTCTGCTGTGGGAGACCTATCGAGGAACTCAAAAAATCCGCCACTATGCAAATGTAGATATATTTCTTTTCGCAGAGCTTTTGCCCACAAAAAAAATAAGAACTTCCTGAAGAATGAAGAGTTAGACGATGCGTGAAAATGGACTGCGTCGTATAAGGGGGCCTTTATCAAAAAAATTATAAAATCTAAAGCGAACGCTAACAAACCGCTTAGGTTTTGAAAAATATGAGTTTCGAAAAAAGATAGTTTCACATAATTCTTTATGAAGAAACTTTCGTAGTGCTTATAGCTTTTTATAACAGCCGCAATGCCTCCTGGGTAATCGGCGCTGGGCCCTACATGAAGCACCCTAACTACAGATCTATTTGGCATAATTTAAACCTTGAACGCAGTAAAAAGCCATATAAGGAAGAACCAATGCGGAGTATAAAAAATGACCAGCAGTGTTAGAAAAAAACAAAACTATGCAAAAGGAAATCAGATAGAAAACCCTCAGCGGGCCAGAACAAGCACGAAATGCAGAAAGCAACTTTAGGAAATACAAAGCGGCCAAAGGTGCCCCGAATAAAAGAATTAAATCAACAAAATCAATTTCTGCGCTGTATTGACCCATCGGGTAACCTCCAAAAAACAAATAAAATGGGTTGCCCAATACATACTCTCGGAATATCTCCACAACCTTATAATCACGACCAGACAATAAAAGCGTAATGATACTGCCTTCCGCATAGTTATCGAATTGGTACTTAAAATAACTATATGAGCTTAAAAAGGCGTCTTCAAAGAAACTTGTCCCCGAAACTAGAGCGTATCCAGCAGCCAAGAAAAAGAGCAATGAGAGTAGAGAATAAATCGCAGCCTTAGCAAACCCCGTTTTATATAGAAAAATCAACGCCATTACAAAAAAAGGAATGATTAAACCGGTCTTTGTCCCAAGAAGCACGGCAGCCACAAAACAGCATAAGAATAAAATTCTACTTCGGAGGGATTGGGTTGTAACAATATCAACTGCGGAAATAAGTAGCCCAAAAAGAAGCAGCGCGCTGGCCTCATTTTGAGCATAAACAAAACCTTTATAGCCAAAACGATCCCCTTCATAGCTTCGTAAAAAGCTTATATCGAAGCTAGCTGCTATTATAATTGAAAGCGAATACACAAATAGCGATAAATAAACGAAATTCTTCAAAGAAACAAAATCTCGTTTATCCATAGCTTGGAGAATATAAAGATACAAGAAAAAACTGAGGAATTTTATTATTAAAACAATGTTTTCGAGGAAAACTATGAAACCATAGCTCCCTAACGAAAAGTAAACAGCCGAGAACATGACAGGGCTGAAATACAAAAACCAGACGCAAGTTCCAGGGGAAATTCTCCATTTTAGAAGAAGGAGAATAAAGAATAGAGCTAAAAAAAAGGCTCTTGTAATCAGCGTCACTCTGCTAAATTCTGCATCCACGTATTCTAGATATATTGATAAGAAGTCAAAGAAAGGACCCACAAAGAAGGAAAAACCCAGCAAATAAAAAAGCACCTTCCCAGAGCTTATAGTCATATGAAATCAGGTATCGCTAATTAAATTTAGAGGGCGATTCAGAAGCTTGGCGGTAACATCCTGATAATAGCAACCGCCCGACTCATATACCTCGCTGACATTACCACAGGGAGCTATGTAATTTTTCGTATTTACTTTCAAGCTCACACTAATATTTCTTTTACAAAGCAAATTAGCGACATCTTCGTCTACCAATACAAAAAGCTGATTATTTTTAATGTCCTCCTCGACTACAGCGTTCTTTCGGAAAAGCGAGTATAGGTAAACATCAGAAGCCGTAGCGTACCAAATATTGTATTTCGACAAGTAACTAAGTATTGCACTAATAGAATTTATGTCATCAACGACATTAGGATATTGACGCTTCCCGTCTGTCCGAAGTGGCGACGTATGCTCCTGCAAAGCAACAATCCCGCGCGAACTGACAAGTTTATCGATCTTTTCAAAAACACTACCTGAGCGGAAATTCGCAACGATTGATTTTAAATACTTCAATATTGGCACACGGCCTAGCATGCATATTGGATACTGCGAGCAATCGATATTAGATGGCATATAAAGAATTCCATCAACCCACTCTCCGCTAGGCCTCACAGCCACATCATCATCCCATCGATCAAACCACCATCTAAAACCGTTATTTAATACCGACCGATGACCGAATTTTCCTTCGGCATAACCACAGTATTTACCTCCCATCGGCTGATGGTCTAAGGCAGCATTATACAGTGCTACTCCAGTTCTAACCTTGGAGTCAGCCGCTTCCTGGGATATATATGTATCCCACTCTTGAACAAATTTTTTAACCGCTACCTCTCCGTGTGTTAATCCATGGTAAGCGATTTCGTGGCCACAGTTTTCTAGCCAGCGTAGATACCTAGCAAAATCCGATTTCTCGCAAGAATCTACATGATCGTAAACTCCTTGTACTTGCACCTCCCTCCTGCCCGTCACAAGGAAGAAGGTAAACCTAACATATGGATATTTTTTAAGGATTTCTTCTTTCAAAAATTGATATAATCCATCCTCTTGTAATCCTTTCGCCCCCCAATCTCCACCAGGAGCTTCGAAATAAATATTGGCCAGGTCATCTATCATAAAAATCGAAGCAGCATCTGCCCCTTTCGGCCACTTCGTTAAACTTAATTTCATCTTATAAGTTCCAGATCGCCATCAACAGTTAAGCTCTCAAAGAATAAAACTGACAGATATTTAGCCTCTGCAACCCTTTCAAAACCACTCTTCTCAATAACCTTTAATGATGCATAGTTATCATTAAGGCAGCAGATATAGAGGGGGCGGTTATTAAAGCGGGTCTGCAAACACCTAAGCGCGGAACCATATAACCCTCGGCCTCTATATTCTTCCGCAGTAAAGCAATTATAGATGTAAACACTTCCCTTATCTAAAACTATCCGTCGCCTAATTTCCCCCACATAACCACCGCCAAATAAAAGGCAGCTAAAATTTACAATACGTCCGCGATCCAGAAAAAGAAGAGTGTGCGCCCCCCCCTTTAACTCCTCTACTACCGTTCTATAGATCTCATCATGCTGAACACCTATCAGCGTAAGGTCAGAGATATTCTCTATGTAAGTGAAGCTCGTACGCTCCCCTTGGTCAGCGGAATTGTGTTGCCTGCGGCCCATCAAAAAGAAGATGAGCCTCCTATTTGAAAATACTCTTCTCAGCAGTCTGTAGGTTAATCTTTTTATATTCATCACAGCAACTTAGTGGCCAAATACAATTTAAGTATGCACTTGCTCAAAAAATCCTTTTTCCCGACCCCGATGAAAGTAAAATTGAATGCCTCGTCACTCATCCACGGAAACTTATATCTCTCGGAGCCTCTCAGCATGTCGAAGACTTGATAGCCCTTACTCGAGTAATGCAAAATTATATTTAGCATCAGTATCTGTCCGACGCCTGCTCTTTGCATAGTCTGGTCGTACGCTGGAACGTAATAATAAACAACCCCATTCTTTCTGAACCCGAAATGAGCTGCCACAATTCTTGAGTCCACTTTTAAGTATGAGAACTCGAGATTTTCTTTTGGGAAGCCCGAGCGCATGAGTAACCGATAAAATTCCTGAGCGCTTTCAGAAGAAAAGCCTACTCCACCGAACCGATCTTTATGAAACTCGACCAACCGACTCCATGAATCGCCGTCAATGCTCGTACCAACACAAATCTCAACTTTAAATTGAGATTCTAACTTTTTTTGCCTGCGCTTGACATCCTTCAGCTGTTGCCCATCGATAGATCCCATCTCATCTAGGCGGAGTATAGGATTCTCTACGTTTACATAGTATCGGCTTTGCAGATTGAGATCACGCAGCCCCTTGAGGAACAGCCTAGAAACTTTATTTGACGAGGATATGTTATCTATCTTGACAAAATCAGCATCAGATGAAATCTCCTGCAGAGCAGTAAGGATCTTTTTTAGGATATCTTTTTCGCTATAACCAGGATCTAGCAAAATTAAAGAATGATCGGTGAATCTGCAGCATAGGTGGTACAAAAAGGAAAACTTTATTCCTAAAATTAGTTTTTCTTTCAGGATCACCAAAGGCAAAACCGCTATTAAACTATCTTTATTCCAAACCGTTATTAGCCTAAAGCTTTTTTCCGCTGGCAAAGACTCCCATACTGAAGAGACCCACCCATGTTCAATAAAAATGCTATTTTCACAACTTCGGCTATAGAGCTGGTTCCAGTTTTCTCTTAATTCATAAAGTTTCCGTGGATCCTCAAAAACCAAAACCTTCAACGCAACCTCCTACTCTAAGTATTTAATGACACATCCCGCCAGATAAAAAACCCTAAGAAAGCTAGCAACTGCAATTAGGGCCAAATATACCCAAACATCTAAGCTCAGGAGCGGGACTGCAGATGAAATAAGGACAAAAATGGTAAAGAACATCAAATTTGACTCAATGTTGTGCCTTTGCGCGCCTTTTAAGAAAAGGAAGGCCCCATCCACTAGACCCAAACTTCCAGTCACAACTAAAGCCATAATAGCGCAGTAGAAATTAAAGCCTATTGAGTAAACCGAAAAATATTCTACCTTTACTATAAAAGTGGCCGGCAAATACAGAAAAATCCCTACAAAAAAGGAGACTATGACTATTTTGAGATTAAACTTTTTAGCATTTATAAAAAAAATTTTTCGGAACTCTCCATTGTGTATTAGCAGTGACAGCTCTGGAATCTTATAATTAACAAAGGCCCTTGAAAGCAAATTCATAACAGAGAGAATACTGTAATAGAACGCAAAGAGCGCTGCCGTTTCTTTACTCCAGCTTATTGCTATTACTTTTGGCAATAAAGCTCCCACCCCACCGCCTGCTATATTGTTAACTGAAAACTGAAGGGGCTCCTTATCAAAAGCTGACCGCATCGAAAAACTTATCCCTTTCGCTGAATATGAAGCCCCTAGCAAAACCATTGCGCATAAACTGATAGAAACCCATTTCAAATAGTCTTGAAGATCTAGAAATACAATTGGCATTACGCTAAGCAAAAAGAACAGGGTATCGACAATAAAAAGCTGGCTGTACTCTCTCCGTGCCAAATAGGCATGCCTGCACAGCTGATATACCGCATTGGCGACACTAAACAAGAACAGATGGTAAGTGACTTCAACATGAAGCCATTCGAAATATAAATCCAACACGTAAAATATCGAAATAAGCAATACAACCATTAAAACGCAGTTACCAATAGCGGTACGATAGTATAACACCCCTTCTTTAGGCGTTAGCCTCGGCAGCTCCTTTAATAACTTTGCGCCATAGCCTAAGGCTGCGAATAAGGAAAAAAAATAAACGATGGCGAATTCTTCCGAAAAAGTGCCGGCGCCCTCTAAACCCCAAAACAATATCCCGGCCGCAACGAGTAAAAGCTTCTGCAGGCCGGGAAACGCAGTACATATAAGAGCGAAAAGCTTTAATCTCACGGGATAAGCCGCTCAAAAAAGCCTCGCGTATCTATAATGTGCAAAGATCTATCCAAATCCAGTCCTTTGAAAATTGCGTGATCTACCAACATCACAAGTATATCGGCGTTTCGGATTGCTGTATCCATGTCAGCCAGCGTAAGCTTTTGCGATAGTTTCCCTGGAAGGGCATTAATATTAGGCTCAACGGCTAACACCGTTCCTGGGTGAGTTTCAGCTACTTTTAAAGTGATTCCCAGTGCCGGACTTTCACGCAAATCATCGATATCAGGTTTAAACGATAGCCCAAAGCAGGCGATTGTGACGTCTTTAGCTGTTTTTCTTGCATTCCTCTGCAGGAAGTCAGCCACAGCCAACTTGATCTTTTCCAGTACCCACAACGGCTTGTTGTCATTAACCTCCCGGGCCGTACGAATTAGGCGAGCTTCCTCTGGCGTTCGACTTACAATGAACCAAGGATCAACAGCAATGCAATGCCCTCCTACACCTGGCCCAGGTTGCAATATATTCACGCGTGGATGACGGTTAGCTAGACGGATCAGCTCCCAAACATTTATATCTAAGCGGTCACAAATAATAGAAAGTTCATTAGCAAAGGCAATATTTACGTCTCGAAAACTATTTTCCGTGAGTTTGCACATTTCAGCCGTTCGGGCATTTGTAACAATGCAGTCGCCGTCAACAAAGATTTTATACAGATTGACTGCGGCCTCAGAGCACTTTGGTGTCATACCTCCTACGACGCGGTCATTCTGTACTAATTCGCGTAACACATGACCCGGCAGAACTCGTTCAGGGCAGTGAGCAATCCGAATATCCGAGCTTTCTCCGTGCATCTGAGGGAATGTCAGATCGGGCCTAGCTTCAGCCAACCACGTGGACATTTGCTCTGTCGCACCGACTGGAGAAGTCGACTCCAAAATTACTAGGTCTCCCTTCTTTAATACCGGCGCAATGGCTTTGCTTGCTGATTCAATATAGCTAAGATCAGGTTCATGATCTCCTTTAAATGGCGTAGGTACAGCAATCAAGAAAGCGTCTGCTGGTTCCGGCTTGGTAGTCGCACGTAAATACCCCTCTGTTACGGCAGCGTGCACTACCATATCCAAATCAGGCTCAACTATGTGGATTTCACCTCGATTAATGGTATCAACCGCCAGCGGATTAACGTCCACACCTATTACTGTCTTCTTGCGTGACGCAAATACTGCTGCGGTTGGCAGCCCAATGTAGCCTAGACCAATAACAGAGATAGTTTCGAAAGACATTCTTTTTCCTTAACAGGCATTGCAAATTAATTTGAATTATCGAACTGCCAATAAGGCTTCTATGATACGCTGGCATGCCTCGCCATCCCCATATGGATTGTGGGCGCGGCTCATGCTTTGATATAAATCTTCATCTTCCAATAAGATATTCAGCGCTAGAACAATGTTGGCAGTCTCGGTACCGACCAGCTTTACCGTGCCGGCAGCAACAGCCTCGGGTCTTTCAGTAGTGTCCCGCATTACTAGGACTGGCTTACCGAGTGATGGTGCCTCTTCTTGGATTCCGCCGGAGTCTGTTAGTATGATATGAGAGCGGCTCATCAAATATACGAACGGGAGGTAATCTAGCGGCTCAATGAGGTGTATGTTGCTAACTCCACCCAAAAGCCGATTCACCGGCTCCCGGACATTAGGATTTAGATGAACAGGATATACAATATCCACTTCTGAATGCTTATTGGCGATTTCAATAAGTGCTTGACAGATACGTTCGAATCCACCACCAAAACTTTCACGTCGATGGCCAGTTACAAGAACTATTTTTCGATTGGGATCAAGAAAACTAGAAGGCTTGGAGGCCTTATCTTTCAAAACGCTGTCTTCATCGATCCGCTTGACCACATCTAGCAATGCATCAATAACGGTGTTTCCGGTCACAACGACTGCGCCTGGGTTAACGCCCTCTTGAAGCAGATTATTCCGAGATGTTTCCGTTGGTGCCAAATGCAGATTTGCCAAAGCTCCTGTCAGCTTTCGGTTAGCCTCCTCGGGCCATGGGGAATATAAATTTCCTGTTCTCAGGCCAGCTTCTACGTGAGCGACAGGGATCTGACGATAATAAGCAGCCAAACTAGCGGCAAAAGTTGTTGCGGTATCGCCATGGACCAACACTACATCCGGCTTGAATTTCTCTAATACGAGCTTCATTCCGTTCAGGATAGCCACAGTTACATCGGTCAAATCCTGCCTGGGCTTCATGATATTCAAATCAAAGTCCGGCTTTATTCCGAACAGCTCCAAAACTTGATCCAACATTTCACGGTGCTGGCCAGTGACGCAGACCTTGGCCTCAAATCGCTCATCCGCAGCCAGCGCCAAAGCCAGGGGAGCCATCTTGATTGCCTCTGGACGGGTGCCAAACACGCACAGTGTTTTCACGAAAAACTCCATTAAAAATTATGACCTATCGATCAGGGCTTCATTTAAGAAATCTGCTTGCTTATCCTTTGCAGACACGGCAACTTCAGAGCTAGGCCAGTTTATTGCCAAGCTTGGATCATTCCATCGTATCGATGCTTCGTAATTTTTTGCGTAATAGTTTGTCGTTTTGTAAAAAAGTTCGGTTTTGTCTTCTAATGCGACAAAGCCGTGGGCGAATCCCTCAGGAATCCATAGCATCTTTTTGTTCTCTGCACTGAGCACATGCCCAACCCACTTACCGAAGGTTGGTGAACTTAGACGAATGTCCACAGCCACATCAAACGCAGCGCCGTTAATTACGCGAACCAATTTACCTTGCGCGTGAGGGTCTCGCTGATAATGTAGCCCTCTAAGCACCCCTTTTTTTGAGAGAGAATGATTGTCCTGAACAAAAGAACGCGGTAGCGGCAAGCCTAGGATTTCCAGCCCGGCATGAAAACGTTGCTCATTAAAACTTTCCATAAACCACCCACGCTCATCTTCATAGACCGTGGGCTCAATCAAGACAACGTCAGGAATTGCGGTTTGGATCAGGTTCATGGCAGTGACTCTTTCAGCAATGCCAGCAGATATTGGCCATAGCCAGTTTTCTTAAGGTATTCGCCTTGCGTCTTGAGCTGTTCGGCGCAGATCCAGTGATTGTTAAACGCAATTTCTTCTAGGCAAGCAACTTTAAAGCCTTGGCGTTTTTCGATGGTGTGCACAAACTGCCCTGCATCCAGCAGTGACTCATGAGTACCAGTATCGAGCCAGGCAAAGCCGCGCCCCAGCATTTCCACCTTCAGGCTCTGGTCTTCCAAGTAGAAGCGGTTTATGTCGGTAATTTCCAGCTCGCCGCGCTGAGAGGGCCGGATGGCCTTTGCAACCTCCACCACACGATTGTCGTAGAAGTACAGGCCGGTTACTGCATAGTTGGATTTTGGCTTGTGCGGTTTCTCTTCGATGCTGATGGCACGGCCTTGCTCGTCAAACTCCACAACTCCGAAGCGCTCGGGGTCGGACACGTGATAACCGAAGATGGTTGCACCATCCGTACGGCTGGTGGCCGCCCGCAGCTTGTCGCTGAAATGCTGGCCATAAAAGATGTTATCGCCGAGGATCAGACAGCAAGGATCCGAGCCGATGAATTCCTCACCGATGATGAAGGCCTGGGCCAGCCCAGCCGGCGAAGGCTGCTCGGCGTAGCTGAGCTGAAGACCGAACTGACTTCCATCACCAAGAAGCTTGCGGAAATTGGGCAGGTCTTCCGGGGTGGAGATGATCAGGATGTCGCGTATCCCCGCCAGCATTAGCACGGACAGGGGGTAATAAATCATCGGCTTGTCGTAGATGGGCAGCAGCTGCTTGGAAACGCCAAGGGTGATCGGGTGCAAGCGGGTGCCGGAACCTCCGGCCAGGATGATGCCTTTGCGGTTCACGTTAGTTTCCTTGAATTTCGTCGAGCATCCGGCGAACGCCCAGCTGCCAGTGGGGCAGCGTCAGCGAAAAAGCGGCGCAGAGCTTACGCCCGTCCAACCGGGAATTCATCGGGCGCTTTGCTGGCGTTGAATATGCGCTGGTGGGGATGGGCAGTATATCCCGGACCTTCACCTTCCCTCCGCACCGGGCCGCCTGTTCGATTACGTAGCTGGCATAGCCATGCCAATTCACCTCTCCGGTAGCGGCCAAGTGATACAGGCCGGCTAGCGCGGGCTGTCTCGACGCGCTTCGGAGTGCGTGCGCGGAGATGTCAGCGATCAACTCGGCACTGGTGGGAGCACCAACCTGATCGTCGATTACCTTGAGTTCTTCTCGCTCGGCCGCCAAACGCAGCATGGTCTTGGCGAAGTTTCCGCCGCGCGCCGCATAAACCCAACTGGTACGAAAGACCAGGTGCTTGCAGCCACTGGCCTGGATGGCCTGCTCGCCTTCCAGCTTGGTCTGGCCGTAGACATTCAGGGGCCCTGTTGAGTCTTCTTCGCTCCAGGGGCGCTCTCCGCTGCCATCGAATACGTAATCGGTGGAGTAGTGGAGCAGCCAGCCACCGTGCTTCGCTAAACACCGGGCAATGACTTCAGGGGCTTCCGAATTGATGCGCCGTGCAAGTGCCGGCTCGCTTTCAGCCTTATCGACGGCGGTGTACGCAGCAGCGTTGACAACTACGTCGGGGCGCAGATCGCAGATGGTGCGGCGCAGCCCAGCCAGGTCGCTTAGGTCGCCAACCAGACCGCCTTCGCCTGCCCTATCCAGGGCGATGACCGTGCCCAATGGCTGCAGGGAGCGTTGGAGCTCCCAGCCGACCTGGCCGTTTTTGCCGAGGAGGAGGATTTTCATGGGTGACGCTCACCCTCTCCGGCACCTCTCCCGTCAAGGGAGCGGGGAGCTACGGCGTAGTGGGTTTCCAGCCACTGTTGGTACTCGCCGCTTTTTACCCGGGCGACCCATTCGGGGTTGCCCAGGTACCACTGCACAGTTTTGCGGATGCCGGATTCGAAGGTTTCTTCGGGTGTCCAGCCGAGTTCACGCTGGATCTTGCTGGCGTCGATGGCGTAGCGCAGGTCGTGGCCGGGGCGGTCGGCGACGTGGGTGATCAGGTCGCGGTAGGAGCTGATCGCTGACGAGTCCGCTCCCACAGGTGCCGAGGAGACTGACAGCGGGCGGAGTTCGTCTAGGAGGTCGCACAGGGTGTGGACGACGTCGATGTTCCGCTTTTCATTGTGGCCGCCGATGTTGTAGGTCTCGCCGACCTGACCTTCGGTGACCACCTTGTACAGGGCGCGGGCGTGATCTTCCACGTAGAGCCAGTCACGCACCTGATCACCTTTGCCGTAAACGGGCAGCGGCTTGCCTTCCAGGGCGTTGAGGATCATCAGGGGGATGAGCTTTTCCGGGAAGTGGTACGGGCCGTAGTTGTTGGAGCAGTTGGTGACCAGTGTCGGCAGACCGTAGGTGCGGCGCCACGCGCGTACCAGGTGATCGGAACTGGCCTTGCTCGCCGAGTAGGGAGAACTGGGGGCGTAGGGGGTCGTTTCGGTAAACAGGTCTTCCGGGCCTTCCAGATCGCCATAGACTTCGTCCGTGGAGATGTGGTGGAAGCGGAAGGCTACCTTACGTCCCTCATCCAGGCTCTGCCAGTACTGGCGGGCGGCCTCCAGCAAATTGTAGGTGCCGACGATGTTGGTTTCGATAAACGCGGCCGGGCCGGAAATGGAGCGGTCTACATGGGACTCGGCAGCGAGGTGCATTACTGCGGTGGGCTGATGATCGCGAAAAACGCGATCCAGCTCGGTGCGATTGCAGATGTCCACCTTCTCGAACGCGTAGCGCGGGCTGTTGCTGGTTTCAGCCAGGGATTCCAGGTTGCCGGCATAGGTGAGCACATCTACGTTCACCACGCTGTCCGAGGTATTGCGGATGATGTGGCGCACGACCGCCGAACCGATAAAGCCGGCACCGCCGGTCACAAGGATTTTCATGGGCTTACACAACATGTGGCATAGGTTGGTTACTTGCCGTTCTTGTAAAAGTGCTCGAAGCAGTAATTCGTCGCCTCCACATAACCTTCAGCGCTGCCGCAGTCGAAGCGCTTGCCCTTGAACTTGTAAGCAAGCACGCAACCACGCTGAGCCTGCTTTAGCAGGGCATCGGTGATCTGGATCTCACCGCCTTTGCCTGGCTCGGTCTGGGCGATCAGCTCGAAAATATCCGGCGTCAGGATGTAACGACCGATGATGGCCAGGTTCGAGGGGGCCGCTTCGGGACTGGGCTTCTCCACCATGTTGGTGACACGGTAGATGTCGTCACGCAGCATCTCACCGGCAATCACGCCGTATTTGGAGACTTCCGTTTGCGGGACTTCCTGGATGGCCACGATGGAACAGCGAAACTGCTTGTAGAGGTTGACCATCTGCAGCAGCACTGGGTCGCCGTCCGGGTTCACACACAGGTCATCCGCCAGAATCACGGCGAAGGGCTCATCACCGATCAGGGGCTGACCGGTAAGGATGGCGTGGCCTAACCCTTTCATCTCTACCTGGCGGGTGTAAGCAAAGGTGCACTGCTCGATCAGCTCCCGCGCGCCGCTCAGGTAGTGTTCCTTGTCTGTCCCTTGAATTTGGTGCTCCAGCTCATAACTGATGTCGAAGTGATCTTCCAACGCCCGCTTGCCCCGCCCCGTGACAAAAGCGATCTGGGTCAGGCCGGCATCGCGCGCTTCCTCAACGCCATACTGAACCAGCGGTTTGTTCACCACCGGCAGCATTTCCTTGGGCATTGCCTTGGTTGCCGGCAGGAAACGAGTGCCGTAACCGGCGGCGGGGAAAAGGCATTTACGAATCATGGAGAACATCATCCCGTTAGTACTGGTTGGCTCTTCTTAGGCTGTGTGGAGTGACCCCCAGAACCTTTTCGCATGCTTTCAGGCACGCTACCGCCCCAGGATTTACCGTCGGCTTCCTCAGGACGCATTTTCAAAGCGGCGGTGACAGGCAAGAGCCGTGCCGCCGTGTTTTTGGCTTTGGGTAGGGGTTGCCCCCTCTCCCCGGCCCTCTCCCACAAGGGGAGAGGGAGTATTCGTGCCCCTCGCCTACTAACAGGCGCTGTTAGTCTCTACGCACGCTGGATAGCGGCAGGCTCAATCTGTGTTCGCGGTTGAGCAATTTCATCAGCAGCACCACGCGCTCTTCGCCATCCATGCTCAGGAATATGGCCTCTAACTCAGCAAAGCTGCCCTCGACAATGCGCACGCGGTCGCCGGGCTGCAGCAGCGGCTGCGGCTCGGACGGGGTGCGCTCTTGAAGGGAGTCGATGAGGCTGGATGGGACTTGCAACGGGTACTCGCCAAAGCGGACCAGGCGGTTGACACCCCGGGTGGAGCGCAGCGGCGACCAGTTGGACTCTGGGTTCAGCTGGATGAACAGGTAGCCGGGAAACAGGGATTCCACCACGCTCTGGCGGCGACCCCGAACAAGGCGCTCCCGTTGCAGACGGGGGCGGTAGCAAGCGTAGCCCTGTCGCATGAGGTGCTCCTCAGCGCGCTCGTCCTGGCGGGGCTTGCAATGGACCAGGTACCAGGCGGCTTGTTGGCCCGTCACAGCTCCCGTGTCCTGAAGCGCATTCATATCCATACACCTTGTCATCCCGCGTGGGGATATTCCTGGAACGCAAACAGACCCGCTGAAAAGCTGCGGATTCTACCCTATAAAAAGCCTACTGCGTCACGATCCTCACCTTGGATTGACGCAGCTCATACTTGGCCGTCAGCGCTTCGGCCAGCTTTTGCTTGGCGGTGGGCTCACCATGAACCAGGCGGATATGCGAGGGCCAGTGCCGCATGCGCGTCACGAAATTGACCAAGCCGCGCTGGTCGGCATGGGCCGAATAACCACCCAGGGTGGCGATGCCGGCACGGATATCGATGCGCTCGCCATCCAGA
The DNA here is from genome assembly GCF_000647775.1 of Pseudomonas sp. RL. NCBI lineage: Bacteria > Pseudomonadati > Pseudomonadota > Gammaproteobacteria > Pseudomonadales > Pseudomonadaceae > Pseudomonas > Pseudomonas sp. RL. Next base: position 21,201 of record NZ_JBOY01000009.1, read on the forward strand.
TCGACATAGCCACCCCGCGGCCCGTGGGTCTGAATGGCGTTGCCGGGCGTGCCGCGCGCCTGGTAGCCCACGAACAGCACGTTGTGGCGCGGATCACCGAGCATGGCCTTCAGGTAATTGACGATACGCCCGCCCGAGCACATGCCGTTACCGGCGATGACAATGGCCGGCCGGGCGGTACGGGTCAGGTATTGAACCATACGCTCATGCTCGGTGTGACTGTCCACAGTGAGCAGTTGCTCGAACCCCAAGGGACGACGCCCGCTACGGACACGTCGCAAGGCTTCCTGGTCCCAGAAGGGCTGCAGCTCTCGATACGCTGCAGTGAAGCGACTGGCGAGCGGCGAATCGAGAATGATCGGCAACTGCGGCCAATCGATTGGAGTACCGGGCGGGGCATCCGGTTCCACGCGGGCGCTCTGCCGGGATTTGCGATGGATGATGTCTTCCAGTTCGTACAGCAGCTCCTGGGTGCGCCCGATGCTGAACGCCGGAATCAGCACGCTGCCACCGTCCGCCAGGGCGCGCTCGATCACCGCCTCCAGGCGTCGGCGGCGGCCGCGACGATCCTCATGCAGACGGTCCCCGTAGGTGCTTTCGATCACCAGGGTATCGGCGCGATACGGCGGCTTGGGCGCGGGCAGCAAGGGCGCATGCGATGCGCCCAGGTCGCCGGAGAACAGCACCCGCTCGCGGTGCTTGCGCTGCGGGTAATGCAGGTCGATTTCCACGTAGGCCGAGCCAAGGATATGGCCGGCACGCTGCAGGCGGATGCGCGCGTGCAGCTGCGGCTGGTCCACCAGGGTAAACCAGGTGTTGTAGGGCAAGGCGATCAGCCGCTGCTCGATGAGCTTCAGGTAGCGCTCGACCTTTGCCTGATCACGGCTGACGCCGAGGCGGAAGGCGTCTTCCAGCACGATGGGCAGCAGCTTGGCCGAGGGCTCGCTGCACAGGATCGGCCCCTTGAAGCCGGCGGCCAGCAGCCACGGAATGCGCCCGACGTGATCGATGTGCACATGGGTGGCAACCAGGGCACGGATGCCGTCGAGGGGGAAATCGAGTGTGAGGTTGTCGGCGCCGGCCTTGCCCTCAGGCGAGGTTTCGGCACCCTGGAACAGGCCGCAGTCGATCAGCAGTCCATGCTGCTCATCCATGTGCAACTGGTGACAGGAGCCGGTGACCCCCTCACGGGCGCCGTGATGGGTGATCTGCGGGTACTGCATGGCGGGTTAGTCCTTTAACAGCCATCGGAGGGGCGGCATGGTAATGCCTGAGTGGCAAAAGCCCAACCTTGGGCCGGCTTGAGCACGGCCGTGCGGGCTGCCAGGCGCGCCGTGCCGGCGCGATGGTGGACAAGGAAAGCGTTGTCCACCCTACGTCTGGCTGCCAGGCGCGCTGTGCCGGTGCGTTGGTGGACAAGGAAAGCGTTGTCCACCCTACGTGTGGCTGCCGGCGCGATGGTGGACAGGGAAAGCGTTGCCCCTACGTTTGGCCGTAACTCCTGTCGGCCGGCATGAAGTGCTGTAGTGGTCAACCCATCCCGGACAGTGGGTTAAGTTTTTTCTCGGCCACGGC